>CAKSHG010000016.1 GCA_934456315.1 uncultured Oscillospiraceae bacterium
GTGAAGCCCGGCGGGATAGCGATAATCGACAGCACCCTCGTTACGGAGCAGTGCGACCGCACCGATATCCGCAGCTTCCGGATACCCTCGACCGCCCTCGCGGCTGAAAACGGGCTTCCCGGAATGGCTAACATCATTCTGGTCGGGAAGCTCCTCAAGGAAACCGGCTTCGCAGTGCTGGACGCAGTGCGTCCTGTCCTCGAAAAGATAATCCCCCCGAAAAAGGCGAACCTCATCGACGCAAACATGAGGGCGCTTGCGATCGGCATGGCACTTTAAAATCACGCGCGCCCGCTCAACAAACGGGCGCGTTCCTTATCCGGAGGTAATATGAGTAAACTGCGTTTTCACCCGGTCCAGCTTGTTGTCGCGGCTCTGGCGGCGGGAATGCTCGTCTGGTTCTGCCTGCCGGGATTTTTCAACGCCGGGACGTTTCTCGGGGTCCTGCTAAGCCTGCTTGTTGCGGCAGCGGCGCTTCTGTTTCCGTATATCAGGAGGCTTCTGAAGTGGCTCTGGAAGCGCCTCCCCGGGAAAATAGCGCTGACAGCCGCGGCGGCGGTCATTGCAGTGTTCATCGGCTACCTCGGATTCTGCGGAGTGCAGATGGCGCGGTATTCCTGCCGACCACTAGAGCAGGTCAACGCGGTGATGATACTTGGCTGCCAGGTGCACGGGGAGGTCCCCGGGAACGAACTTGTCAGCCGCATGCAGACCGCGCTCCCGCTGATAGAGCAGAACCCGGACGTCCCTGTGATAGTCACCGGCGGGCAGGGCAGTGGAGAAGCCGTCACCGAGGCGGAGTGCATGAAGCAGTGGCTGCTCGGGAACGGCGTCGCCGCCGACCGCATCTACACGGAAACCCAGTCGCACTCCACCCGGACCAACTTCGAGAATTCCGCGCCGCTCCTGAAGGAGCTAGGCATAACCGACGGGATAGCGGTCGTCACCAATGATTTCCACCAGTACCGCGCGGACATTTACGCCACCCGCGAGGGTCTGACGGTGGGGCATTACCCCACCTCGACCCGGGCGCTGGTGTTCCCGAATTACATTATCAGGGAGCTTGCGGCGCTCTGCTTCGTGTGGCGTTAAATTTTGATAAACCGTATTGAAAAAACGCGGCTTTTGTGATATAATAAACGAAGAAAGCAATAACGAAAAAGGTGAGCAGATGAATTATTCCCTTGACGCAGGAGCGTGGAACAGCGTATTCGCCGTACCGTCCAGCGTTGTCGATAAATATATAAAGCTTGCGGACGGCGCCAGCCTGAAGCTGCTGCTGTACTTACTGCGCCACGGCGGCGAGAGCTTCACCGAGGAGCAGCTCCGGGACGCGCTGAACATTAAGCGCGACGGTGAGCTTGAGGACGCGGCGATGTTCTGGTTCCAGCGCGGGATAGTCCGCATGGACGAGGGGACGCTCGTTCCGACCGACGACAGCGCGCAGGAGCGCCTGCCGGAAGTCACCGAACCGGAGCCTGAAAAGGCTCCCGCAGGCGTATCAAGTCTGCGGAAGGTAGCAGTCAACAACGGCTCTGCGATCTACACCGCAGGCGATATCGCGCAGCGTATCAAGACAGACGGCGCGATAGAATTCCTGTTCCGGGAGGTCCAGCAGCTCTACGGCAGACCGCTGAAAAATCCGGAAAGCCGCGTTGTGATACAGCTCACGGATTTCTACGGGCTTCCCGCGGAGGTCGCGATAATGCTGATGAAGTACTGCTTCCGCATAGGAAAGACCACGCAGAATTACATACTGACGACCGCGCAGGACTGGGTGAACGAAAATATCCGCACAGTCGAGGAGGCTGACCAGCACCTGCAAAAGCTGGAAAAGCGCTACAGCATTGAGGAGCACCTCCGTCAGGCTATGGACATGAAAACCACGTTCTCCCCGAACCAGCTCAATTTCATCAAGACCTGGACGGAGGAGTGGGGCTTCGGCGAGGAAATGATAATCCTTGCCTATCAGATAACCCTCGACAATAAAGGCTCCCTGAACTTCAACTACACCAACAAGATACTTGAGAACTGGAAGAAAGCCGGGGTCTACACCACCGACGACGCAAAGCGCAACAACGAGGAATTCCGCGATAAATTCCGGAAGAAACCGGACAGCAGCTCAAACAGCGGCGGAGAATCCTCGATAGACATGGACGATGTGATGGAAGAACTTCGCAAGCAATATCAGTAAGAAGGTGACGCATGAGCATAAACGAGCATTTTTTCGACGCGGCTATGGCGCGTCTTGAGGAACGCCGCCGGGTGAATCAGGCAGAAACCGACAGACGCCGCTTCCAGGTGGAGTCGGAGATACCCGGTTACCGGGAGCTTTCGCTGAAGCTCGGCGAAACCGGCGGTCAGATAGTCCGGCTGATAATGCGCGGCGGGGACACCTCCAGGGAGCTTGCGGAAATAGAGCGCGAGAACCTTGAACTCCAGAAGCGCCTTACCGGGCTGCTCACGTCGAATGGATACCCTGCGGATTACCTGAAGCCGGTGCACACCTGCCCGATCTGTAATGATACGGGTATCGCGAACGACAAGTGGTGCAGCTGCTTTCAGAAGCTGCTTATGGAGGAAACGGCGCGGGAGCTGAACCAGAGCTCGCCGCTGAAGCTAAGCACGTTCGATAATTTCAGGCTCGACCTTTACCCGGAAACGATAAATCCCGTTATGCAGGTTTCCGACCGCGCGGTAATGCAGCGGAATTTCGAGAACTGCAAGAAGTACGCCGAGAATTTCACGACGCACAGCGAGGGAATACTCATGACCGGCGCGACCGGACTTGGAAAGACGCATCTCTCGCTTGCGATAGCCGCAAAGGTGCTTGAAAAGGGATACACCGTGATATACGGCTCGTCGCCGGAGCTGCTCCACACGCTGGAGCGCGAGCACTTCGGCAAGGACGACAAGGACACGATGTCCGCGCTGACCAACTGCGACCTGCTGATATACGACGACCTCGGCGCGGAACCGGACAAGCCGCTGTACCTCTCGCTGCTTTACGAGATAGTGAATTCCAGAATATGCCGCGGGCTGCCGACGATAGTCAGCACGAATTACTCTACGCAGGAGCTGCGGAGCCACTATCCCGACAAGATATGCTCCCGTCTGTTGAGCTTCCGGCTGATGGCGTTCGTGGGGAGCGATATACGCATGATCCTGAAAAAGGAGCAAAGGTCATAAATAGCTGCAACAGCAGAAATAATAAACTGGAGGTAACAAAATGGGAAAACTCAGAGTTGGTATGCTTACAAGCGGCGGCGACTGCCCCGGACTCAACGCAACGATAAGAGGCGCGGCTAAGGCTATCTATGAGGCGTTCGGTGAGGACAAGGTGGAGATCGTCGGTATCCACGATGGCTATCACGGGCTTATCCACGGCGTTTACAAGGTAATGCAGCCGTCGGATTTCTCCGGCATACTCACGCAGGGCGGTACTATTCTCGGCACGAAGCGTACGCCGTTCAAGATGATGCAGATCATCGAGGACGACAAGGTCGACAAGGTCAAGGAGATGAAGGACACCTACAAGGATCTCAAGCTCGACTGCCTGTTCACGCTCGGCGGAAACGGCACCCACAAGACTGCGAACATGCTTTCCGAGGAGGGTCTGAACGTCATCGGTCTGCCCAAGACCATCGACAACGACATCTTCGGCACTGACGTTACCTTCGGATTCCATTCCGCAGTGGATATCGGCACCGAGGTCATCGACCGTATCCACACCACCGCGAATTCCCACAGCCGCGTAATGGTCATCGAGATAATGGGCAACAAGGCTGGCTGGCTGACTCTTTACAGCGGACTTGCCGGCGGCGCCGACATAATCCTGCTCCCGGAGATACCCTACGATATCAATAAGGTAGCGCAGGCATGCCAGAAGCGCGCCGACGCAGGCAGGAACTTCTCCATTCTCGCCGTTGCGGAGGGCTGCTTTGACGTAGAAGAAGCCAAGCTGAAGAAAAAGGAGCGCACAAGACTCCGCACCGAGGCAGGCTACACCACCGCGACCGCCCGCATCGCAAAGCAGATACAGGAAATGACCGGACTGGAAACCCGCACAGTAGTCCCCGGACACATGCTTCGCGGCGGCAGCCCGTCCGCGTACGACCGCATACTTGCAACGCAGTTCGGCGCGCACGCAGCGCAGCTCCTCAAGGATAAGAAGTTCGGCTACACCGTTGCGATGGTGGACGGAAAGATAACCGAGAATCCCCTCGGCGACGTCGCAATGAAAACCAAGTTCGTCCCGGTGGACTGCAAGATGGTAAAGACTGCCAAGGATATCGGTATCTCCTTCGGCGACTAAATTCCACACATATTATAAAAGGACAGAGTTTTTCTGTCCTTTTTTGTTTATAACGGCTATTGAATATTATTGTAGAATATGCTAAAATTATATCAGGATTTACCCAATGATTGATTTAGGAGGACACAAGATGTTCAATATAGCAGTTGCGCAGTCCGGCGGACCGACCGCGGCGATAAACGCGAGCCTTACGGGAGTTTTCAACGGGGCGGAGCAGAATAACGAGGTCGACGAGATATACGGTGCGGAAAACGGTATCGAGGGGATCCTCGGCGACCGCCTGCTGAATCTCCGCAGCATTCTGATGGACGAGCACGACAAGCAGCTGCTCATGACCACGCCGTCAACGATACTCGGCTCCTGCCGTTTCAAGCTCAAGGACTGGCATGAGGACGAGAGCGACTACCTGCGCATTACCGAGGTGTTCAACCGCCACAATATCCGCGCGTTTTTCTACATCGGCGGCAACGACTCGATGGACACCGTCATGAAGCTGAACGGATATTTCCAGGCGAAGGATATCCGCATAAAGGTGGTCGGTGTTCCCAAGACCATCGACAACGACGTTACCGAAACCGACCACACTCCGGGATTCGGCTCTGCGGCGAAGTACGTCGCATGTTCCCTCCAGGAGATAATCCGCGACAGCCGCGTGTATTCCATTCCGTCCGTTACAATCGTTGAGATAATGGGCAGGGACGCCGGCTGGCTGGCGGCAAGCTCCTGCGTGCTCCGCGCAAACGGCGAGCCGGCTCCGCACCTCATCTACCTCCCGGAGGGCGAGTTCTCCCCGGAGAAGTACCTTGAGGACGTCCGCAAGGCGCAGCTGCGCTACAAGGCAGTGATCGTTGCGGTTTCCGAGGGGATAACCTCCGGCGGCGTGACCTCCGAGGCGGTGGACGCATTCGGTCATAAGTACCTTGCCGGGGTAGGCAAGTGGCTGGAGGGCTACACCAAGGAGCACATCGGCTGCAAGGTGCGCTCCATCGAGCTGAACGTAATGCAGCGGTGCAGCTCCCACATCGCGTCGCTGACCGACCTCAACGAGGCAGAGCGTATCGGCAGGGAAGCCGTCAAGGCTGCGCTGACCTACGGCGAGAGCGGTGTAATGATGGCGTTCCGCAGGATAAGCAACAATCCCTACCGCGTGGAGATAGTGACTGCTGACATCGCCAAAATCGCGAACCAGGAAAAGAAATTCCCCCGGGAATGGATAAATCCCGAGGGAAACAACGTGACCGTAGACGCGCTGAATTACTTCCTGCCGCTGATACAGGGCGAGCCGCAGCTTGAGTTCCGCAACGGTATCCCGGTGCATTTCAGGCTGGATCAGTAATTGACGGCCATCGGCCGGCGGGAGCGCTGCACGAGGTACTTTTCGTACCCGTCGTTGCGCGTCCTGGAAAGAATATAGCTCCCTATGAACGGCGCGAACTTTGAGAAAAGTCCGCGCTGTTCTTCTGTTTTCAGGAAGATGCAGTCCGGAGCGAACTTCTCGCTGCGCATTCCCAGGCGGTAGACCTCGTCCTGCGTCCTGCGGAGCCGGGTCAGTTCCTGGAAGCGGTATTCCGCAGCCTGCCGGGAAATACCGCAGAGCCTTTCGATCTCCAGAGCAGAGGAAACGCCGCAGAAGTGCAGCACGGTGAGCGGCGCGAGCAGCTCGGCGGCAAAGCGGTCAGCCTGCTTTTCGTGCTCGTCGGTCAGCAGGGAGGGCGGGTCGGTGACATGCCCGGAGAGCAGGTGCCCGACCTCGTGTGCGGCGGTCCATTTGCGGCGCGGCGCGTAGCAGAGCTGGCTGTTCAGCACGGCGACCATGCAGCCGTCCGCGATAAGGCTGAATCCCGCGTAGCTGACGTAGCGGAAAACCTCGTCGATACTATTGTCGTACTGCGTGCGGAACGCCGTGTAGTCTATCACCTTGATTCCATGCGCGGCGGCGACAGCGCTGACGCTGACCGGCAGCGAAACCTGCCCGGAGCGCAGCAGAGCCTGTGTTCCTGTCATGTTCAGTCCCCCTTGTAGTCCGGAAGGTCCAGAATGCTCCCCGCGCCGGGGCGCTTCCTTAAGCGGATAGGCTTAGGCGGAGCCTCCTTGTTGAAGCTCCGCGCGGCGACCATGGTAAGCCCCTCGGTGCAGCGCTGGTGCTCGATTTCAGTGCAGGCGTCCACCAGCTCGCGCCCGTGGGAGTCCAGCTCCAGGTATTTCCGCAGGTGCACCTGCCCCGGAGCGTCCGAGGCGTTGAACTGGTCCGCGAAAAGCTCGTTCGGCTCGCAGGAGAGCGCCTCGAACAGCCTGTAGAGCACGTTTTCCTTCGGGTGGCTGAAATCCCGTTCGTAATTCCCGACCGCCGAAGCGGTCACTCCGAGTCGCTGTGCGAGCTCCTCCTGCGTCAGCCCCGCGCGCTCGCGCAGCTCCCTGATTCGTTTTCCGATTCCCATGATGTTCTCCTTTAAATTGCCTGTTTGTCGCCGTATCGGCGTATCAGCCTGTCCAGTCCGCTCTTTCGCAGCATGAATATCCGGCGTTCACTCATGTACAGGTCGTTCGCCAGCCGCTGCCAGCTTTTCGCGAGAATGTAGTATCCCTCGATGACGCTGCGCTCCTCCCCGGTGAGATAGCTTATGTAGGTCAGCGCCTCCTTTTTCGCATCGCACATTCTGTCGATGGTGTCGTTGACCTCGCGTTCCAGCCGGGCGAGCTTCTCGACGGTTTCCTTCGCGTAGGCGGAGGACTGCACAGCACGCTTTGATATCCGGTGGAGCTGT
Source organism: uncultured Oscillospiraceae bacterium (assembly GCA_934456315.1). Classification (GTDB taxonomy): domain Bacteria; phylum Bacillota; class Clostridia; order Oscillospirales; family Ruminococcaceae; genus CAG-115. The sequence continues at coordinate 7,081 of CAKSHG010000016.1, forward strand.
TCGATATGTTCTATCTCTGTTTTTATCTCGAGTTCGAGCGTGCGTGCCCGCTCGAGCACCGCGATCACATCTGCCATGTTCACCACTCCTGTTTCATAATATGCAAATTCATGTACATTGCTTTATGTGAACAGTATATCACAAGATACTTGTCGTTGTCAAGGGGTTTTCTTCAAATTTGCGAAAAATATTTCATGGATATGTGAAAAATATGTACAATGCGATAATAAAAATGAATTTTCCAAAACGTAAAATTTCATTCGGGTATACCCGGAGCTGTCCGCCGGTGATCCCGGAGATATCAGGCATAATGGATAAAGCCGGAGAAACGGCTTGACAGCGGGGATTGCCTGTGCTTGAGCACAGTTCCGGCAAGCCGCATAAATATGACGGTTCGCGGCTTTTTTTGCAGGAAAGCAGTCAGCCGGGCGGTGGAGCAGGTCGGATAAACTGTGCAGTATATACAACTAGAGCACAAATCTATTGTAGCAAATAAACAAAAAGCATTTTTGCGATGAAAAAATCTCAAAACTATCTTGCAAAATCCGAATTATTGTTGTATAATGTATTCAGTCGCAGTGAAGCGGCACATATTTCCGCCAGGCATCAGGCGATACTGTGTAGAACGGAGCTTTGAAAGCCCGCGGAGGACTATATTTAGGAGGTTACTTAACAATGGCGTTAACTAACAAATATCTCGCAGATCTTCTGGAAACCGTTAAGAAAAGAAATCCCGGCGAGCCCGAGTTTATCCAGGCTGTAACTGAGGTTTTTGAAACACTTCAGCCCGTTGCTGAAAAAAGACAGGACCTTATCGACGCTGGCGTTTTCGACAGGATCGTTGAGCCGGAAAGACAGATCATCTTCCGCGTTCCGTGGGTTGACGATAACGGCAAGGTTCAGGTAAACAGAGGCTTCCGTATCCAGTTCAACTCCGCTATCGGTCCGTACAAGGGCGGTATCAGACTGCACCCCTCCGTATACATTGGTATCATCAAGTTCCTCGGCTTCGAGCAGATCTTCAAGAACTCTCTGACCACTCTCCCCATGGGCGGCGGCAAGGGCGGTTCCGACTTCGACCCCAAGGGCAAGTCTGACGGCGAGGTTATGCGTTTCTGCCAGAGCTTCATGACAGAGCTTTGCAGACACATCGGTCCTGACTGCGACGTTCCCGCAGGCGATATCGGTACCGGCGGACGCGAGATCGGCTACATGTTCGGTCAGTACAAGAGAATCCGCGACGAGTTCTCCGGCGTTCTGACCGGTAAGGGACTCACCTACGGCGGTTCCCTCGCAAGAACCGAGGCTACTGGTTTCGGTCTGTGCTACTTCACCGATGAGATGCTGAAGGCTAACGGCAAGAGCTTCAAGGGTCAGACCGTTATCATCTCCGGTTCCGGTAACGTTGCTATCTACGCAACCAAGAAGGCTACCGAGCTGGGCGGCAAGGTCGTAACAGTATCCGACTCCAACGGCTACATCTACGATCCGGACGGAATCGACCTCGACGTTGTTAAGCAGATCAAGGAAGTTGAGCGCGGCAGAATCAAGGAATATGTCGGCAGAACCTCCCACAAGAACGCAGAGTACCACGAGGGCAGCGTCTGGGGCGCAAAGATCAAGGCTGACATCGCTCTGCCCTGCGCAACCCAGAACGAGATCAACGGCGAGTTCGCAAAGAACCTGGCTGCAAACGGCGTTTACGCAGTAGCAGAGGGCGCTAACATGCCTTCTACCCCTGAGGCGATCGAGGTTTACTTCGCAAACAAGATGCTCTACGGTCCTGCAAAGGCTGCAAACGCAGGCGGCGTAGCTACCTCCGGTCTTGAGATGAGCCAGAACTCCATCAGATACAGCTGGACCTTCGAGGAAGTTGACGAGAAGCTCCACAACATCATGGTATCCATCTTCAAGAGCTGCGACGACGCTGCCAAGGAATACGGCATGCCCGGCAACTACATGGCAGGCGCAAACATCGCAGGCTTCCTGAAGGTTGCAGAGGCTATGAAGGCACAGGGCTGCGTTTGATCCTGTTGGTCTGAAACATGAGTGACAAGAAGAATCACACGCTGAAGAAGGACGCGGATCTGGTTCGTGGAAACAGTAATGGTTCCAGGGACGTGCACCTGCACAATGAGCTCCACCCCAACGACCGCAAGTCGGGGAAGGGCGCAAAGGAGAGCAAGCAGTTCCACGATAACTGCAACTTCAACCTGAATCACACAAAATAATGGGTATCCCCCTGTCGCTGACAGGGGGATATTTTTGCATAAAAAACGCGGCTGGAAAATCAGCCGCGTTTTTTATTTTCTGTTGATAAGTTCGGTCAGCTTCTGCTTGATTTCGCTGTACCGTTTGACGGGGACAGGCAGCTCGCTTCCGTCGGACATGATGATACAATAAGGTTTCAGCAGGGTAATATGATCGAGGTTTATTGCATAACATCTATGTATGAGCAGAAAGTTATCCCCTGCATTTTCCATGAACGCGGAGATACTAAGCCGGGCGCTTATATTCCCGGAGAAACAGTGTATCTGCGAGTTACGACCGTCAGACGTCACATAAAGGATCGCGCTCCGTGATACAAAACGCGTGCAGTCGCTTGTGTCGGTGATGATCATTCGGTCGCTGATGGCGGAACGTTCGGCTTCAGATTTTGCCGTGCCGGGCTCCGTACAGAATGAAGCGCTGTAGTCACTGGGGAGCGAGCTGTCCGGCTTGCTGACCCCGATGTGCTTCAATATGACCTCGCCATTTTTCGTCAGCTCCCACACAAAAACGCAGTACTGCCTTAGCTTCAACTGACCATCTCTGTCGTCGACAGGGGAGAGCGTATACTGCCCGATGACGGTGCACGCGCTTCCGCAGTTCTGCGCGATAAGGAACTTTTTGTTGCTAAGCCTGCATTTTGTGCTTTCGCCGATTACAGTCGCGAGAAAGCCGCAAACCTCCTCCTTGCCCTGGACGAGGTACTGATGGAGTGAATCCGTCAGGCTGAAATCGTCGTCCATATACTTCAGTAGTTTTTCGTGGTCATGCAGCCAGAAATGCTCAAGGATAGACTGTGTCAGCTCTATCACAAGGGCGGTGTTTTCGCTAGTCATTTTGATCAAGCCTTTCTAAATAGATTTCTGTCTGGTACGGATAACAGAATAATTTAGAAAGATGTAAGATGAAATTGAATGATCCGCAGCATTTTATATACTGCGTACCTTCTTGTTCATTATTATATCATGTTTCGTTATGAATTGTCAAGTACTTTTTAAACTTTATCACAAGATTAACGTGTATAACTAAGTGGTGAAACACGCCTTGTGATGATCTGGCTTTTGGTTACCTGTGAATGGTCATTCGTGCATTTTGTATTGATATTCCGTTTTCTTCCTGGTATAATGAACACAATACACGCGTCAGATAGTCCGCGAACTGTGCGATTCTGTGAAATATCGTAACAAACAATATGGATATTTGAGGAACTTACATGGCTGGATATACCCTGCTAAAAAGGAACAAAACCGCCCTAAAAGGCAGACAGAAGCAAAACAAGGCGCGAAATTACGTCCGCCCGGAAGCAGTTCAATACTTGTCCTCGGGCATTCCGAAAAGCATTGACCCGGTTTATGCGCTTACCAATGAATTCACAAAGCGGTTTGACGCTCTCGGCATGTTTTATTCCGGCAAGATGGGGAACGCGACACAAGCGGATAAAATTTCAGATGGGAATGAGAATCCCGGTTCAGGCGACTCGATTGCGGATAAACATAAAACACACGAGTCACCTGAATATGTCCATTCACGCCATGAATTAAATGAATGCCAATTTGCAGAACGGTTTTCGTCTTATGCGTTCCGCGGAGGGAAGCTGGCTGCTGCGGTGATGGCTGGTCAGGGGAAACAGATGTTCACCCTGTGCCTTTCAAGGGCGCTCGGCAGGACATATCATGGCGCGGAACGCCAGAAGAAAGTCATGGGGGAGTCTGCGGCGGAAAGGGCGGTCGGCGGTATGTCCTCCAGTGTTCGCTTCAACCGGGACGCGCAGTCGGCGGTGAGTATCGTCACCGATACGACGCGCGGAAGCTCAAGGTTGCTGGAGCTTTTCACAAGGCTTGCCAGCGACAGCGGTCAGCAGCCCGAACACCCGCTAGAAATGAACGACGTCGACACGCTGCAGATAGCATTCCCGTTCCTGCGGACGGAGGACGACAAGGCGTCGATTAACCGCTGCCGCGCCCGGCTCAAGGAGCTTGAAAACTGCGGAGATACTGCTTCGCGGCAGACTTCGCGCCTGCTTCGGTCGGCGCTTGTGAAGCAGACCGCCGTACTGCGGCGCAAGGAGGAGCAGAAACGCTGCTTCCTGACGAAGCTCAACGAAATAAGCAGAAACGTCCGCGAAGCGGAAAAGCTTTTCAGCTCCGACGGATTCGCCGAACAGGCTCTGGACGACGCGGCGGAACTGATGGAGGATATCCCTCCGGACGACGGCAGGCGGCGTAAGGCGGCGTTTGACGTAGCGTCGGCGGTGGCGGACTTCATATCGGGACTTGGTGGTGAGGAGCATGGAGCATTACAGCAGTCAGAACCGCAGCGGGAGGATACTCCACAGCGGGAAGAAACCGGCAGGTGACCGGAGGTCCGCACAGCGAACCGAACAGCGTTCAGCCGCTGCCGCAGCTGAACGGGCGCTGGGTCACAGCTTTCCGGGGGTTCCCGGGGAGTACCTGCTGTCTGCGGGAAACCAGTTTCTGCTCCGCTCGGCGGAGAGGGCGAATCAGGCGGTGCGCGCTCCGGAGCTGCGGTTTTCGGAAAGCTCCCCGGTGAACAGTTTCGCCCCGGGTGAGGTCGCGGACTGCCAGCTCCCCGGTTTCACCGGGAATCTTGTCGGCATAACGAGCCTTGACGGCATTCCCGGAGGTCTGTGATGGAGCTTTCCGGTATCGTCAGAAACGAGCTGCTGCTGAATGGGATAAACTTTATCGAGGAATTCGGCGCGTTCCAGATGACAATGACGAGCGGTCAGAGATGCTGGCGTTGCATTATTTTCACCGTTGAAAACGAGCTTGTATGCTGCTCGCAGTTCCCGTGGAAAACCAGTGCGGCGGCGTTGAGCGTGCTGGGTCAGCTCAATTCGGAGGTGTGCCTGGGCTGCTTTTTGCTGAAGGACAGCCGCGTTTTGTACCGCTGCGGCGCTGTGGTCAGCGACCCGCTGGAGGTTGGCGAAACGCTGATATCACTGCTGCGGCTGAACGGGAATACCGTATGCCGGTTCTGGGAAAGAGTAAAGAGCTGCGGAGGTTGAGATGAGCATTGATTTTTCCGGCGCGGGGAAGCGCTTTGCGAGCCAGAACGAGCTTCTGGACTGCTTTGCGGATATCCTCGACCTTCATATATACTACTTCTACAAATACCACTACTGGGTAAGCCCGGAAAACAGCATTCAGGGAATGCTGGGTGTGGTCGTTACCCGGGAGGAGTTCGAAAAAGGGCTTCTGCGCACGTCCGGCAGCACCGCATGGGAAAGCCTGACGGAGGAGGAACGCTCCGAGCTTGAAATGACCCGGGAGTACTTTTTCAGCCGGGTGATAGCCACGCCGGACGACTGCGGGTTTCCGCTGTTCGGAGTTGAAAATGCGTTCCGGACGGACAGATTCCGGTTCCTGACGGTGCTGACCCTGTTCTGCTGCGACGTCGACCGCCGATATGAAAAGCTGTTCGCGTTTTTGCAGGACGACATCACGAAGAAGCTCCCGACCGCTGACACGCTGATACGTCTGTGGGCGGAGCCAGGGGAGCGTATCTCGGAGCATTTCAGCTGCTTTTCCGACCAGGACGCCCTGATGAAATACCTCTGCGTACCCGGCGAGGGAACGCTCTGCACGCGGCAGCTGCGGCTTTCGGAGCCGATACTGCGGTACCTTTCCGGCGGGGAGTGCTGCTATCCTTACTACGACGGCAGCAGCGACCCGGGTCCGCTCTACATAATGGGCGGGATTGCCGGACAGGCGGCGGGCGCCGTGCGGCGATCCCGGGAGGGCGCGGCCGCAGTAATATGCATGTGCGGAAAGCGCGGCAGCGGCAGGAAGCACCTGATAAAGCACTGCGCCAGGGAATGCGGCGAGAGCGTCGTATTTTTCCCGGCGGCGGAGCTGATCTCCGCAGAGAGCGCTGCGGAAGCGTTCCGGAGGGCGGTCTGCGAAGCGGCTCCCAGGGGAGCGGCGCTGTGCGTTACCGATTTCGGGCAGCTCCTCGAGGAGGAAAACCGCGCGAAGCTGGCGGAACTGTCAGCCGAGCTTTCAGACAGCGGCGGCTTCTTCGGGACTCACATATACATTACGACTGAGCAGCGCTGGCAGACTGACGTTCCCACCGGAATGCTCATGCTGACGCTGGAGCTGCCGGACACCGACGAGGAGCAGCGCCTCACTCTGTGGGAGCACGCGCTGCGGGGTCTGCGGCTCACCGAGCCGGCCGACCCGGCGGAGATGGCTGCGAAGTTCCGGTTCACTGCTGGACAGATTTTCGCGGCTGCGGAGCGCGCGGGGGAGCTTTCCCCGGACGGCGGCGTAACTCCGGAGCTTCTCCACGATTGCTGCTACGCGCAGGTGGTTGTCGGGCTGAATACGCTCGCCGCGCCGATAAAGCCCGCCTACAGCTGGGAGGACCTTGTGCTCCCCGAGGCTGAAATAGAGCTGCTGAAAAGCGCCCTGACCCATGTGAAGTACCGCCACAAGGTCTACACGGAGTGGGGTTTCTCGAAGAAAGCCGCATACGGCAGAGGGCTGTCGGTGCTGTTTTCGGGACCTCCGGGGACGGGAAAGACGATGGCGGCGCAGGTCATCACGAATCAGCTGCACATGCAGCTTTTCAAGGTGCAGCTGTCGCAGGTCATCAGCAAGTACATCGGCGAAACCGAAAAGAACCTGCGCCGGGTGTTCACCGAAGCCAAAAACGCGAACTGCGTGCTGTTCTTCGATGAAACAGACGCCCTTTTCGGGAAGCGCTCCGAGGTGAAGGATTCCCACGACCGCCACGCGAACATCGAAACCGCGTATCTTCTACAGCAGATGGAGGAGTACGACGGAGTGGTGCTGATGGCGACGAACCTGCTCCAGAACATTGATGAAGCGTTCATGCGGCGTATCAGCTTTGTGGTGCAGTTTCCGTTCCCGGACGTCCCCACGCGGAAGCTCCTGTGGCAGAAAATGCTGGACGCGAAGGCTCCCGTTGAGAATATCGACTGGGATTTCCTCGCGGAGAATTTCAAGATGGCGGGCGGAAACATCAAGAACTGTATTATCCACGCGGCTTTCCTGGCGGCGGAGGAGGGCGTTCCGATAGGAATGCGCCAGCTGCTCACCGGGATAGTCAACGAGCAGCGCAAGAACAACACCGTTGTGCTGCGCGAGGATCTGAAGCAGTATGCCGACCTTGTTTTCGGCAGTTGAACAGGTTAGTTTATCCGACAGGATCTACTATAAACGAAGCTCTGCTGTCCGGCGGACTTCACAAAATTTATTTGAGAGGAGGCACTGATCTTCCATCAGCCGCAGGGCTGACGGAGATCAGAAACAAGTTATGCCAGAGTATTTATCCCCAGGTGTGTATGTTGAAGAGTACGAGTCCGGCGCAGTTCCCATGGAAGGCGTTGGAACGAGCACGGCAGGCTTCGTAGGTCTTGCAGAGAAAGGCGACGTCATCGGAAAGCCGCAGCTGGTAACGAGTTTCAGCGATTATATCCGCATTTTCGGCGGGTACCTTTCCGAAACGAAGTATGGCGACAAGCGCTACCTGCCCTATGCAGTGGAGCACTTCTTCATCAACGGCGGTTCCAGGGCGTTCGTTATGAGAGTTTGCCCATCTGACGCGAAGTGCGCTTCCACCAAGAGCGAGTCTGTTCTTAGCTTCACCGCAAAGAATCCCGGCGAGTGGGGCAACCGCGTCAAGGTGACCGTTTCCCCGGTATCCCGTGTCAAGACCCAGGTCTATGAGGTGGACGGAAACAGTGCGACAGTCCGCAGCGTTGACGGCTTCAACATCGGCGACGTTGTTGAATTTGCAGACGGGAAAAGCTCCGTCTACAACAGGATAACCGCCATCGAGGAAAAGACCATTTCCTTTGAGAATCCCGTTAACCCCTCCATCATCGACAAGAACCTCGTCCCCGCGAAGTTCATCAAGTCCAGCGAGATTGACGTATCCGTAAAGTACGGCGATGTCAAGGAGGACTACCTGTTCGTATCGCTCAACACCGAGTCCGCGGACTACATCTGCTCCAGAATGTTCCGCAGCGAGCTGGTCACCGTTGAGGTGCTCGCAAAGGCTGGCGCAAAGCCCGCTCCCGAGGCAAAGGACAAGGAAAAGAAGGACGCTCCCGCTCCCGCTCCGGCGGCTTCCGGTATCGTTTCGCCGTTCGACGCAGTAGGCGGAAAGGGCGACGCTATGATACTCCAGCTCACCGGCGGCACGGACGGAAACGCCGACGCCGTAGCTGCTTCCGACTACATCGGAAAGGACGGCGGACCCGGCAGAAGGACCGGTATCCAGGCGTTCATCGAGAATTCCGACGTGAGCATAATGTCAGTCCCCGGCGTCACTATCCCGGAGGTGCAGATGTCCCTCATCGCACACTGCGAGAACATGAAGAGCCGCTTTGCTGTGCTCGACATGCCGAAGGACAGGAAGAAAACAGACGAGCTGCTGGAATACCGCGACATGTTCGACTCCAGCTATGCGGCGTTCTACCACCCCTGGATACAGATATTCGATCCGCTTTCCAAAAAGAACGTGTTCGCGCCGCCCTCCGGCTCCGTGCTGGGCGTTTACGCGCGCACCGATAACACCGTAGGCGTACATAAGGCGCCCGCAAACGAGGTAGTGCGCTCCTGCACGGGTCTTGCGAGCAGCTACAACACCGCCGAGCAGGATCTCCTGAATCCCAAGGGTGTTAACCTTATCCGCTCCTTCCCTGGCAGAGGGATCCGCATCTGGGGCGCAAGGACGGCTTCCTCCAACGCTACATGGAAGTACGTCAATGTACGCCGCCTGTTCATTTACCTGGAGGAATCCATTCGTGCAAACACCAACTGGGTAGTATTCGAGCCGAACACCGAAGCGCTCTGGGGCAGGGTAAAGCGGACAGTGGAGATGTTCCTCGCCAGCACCTGGAGGAGCGGCGCGCTTGCCGGCACATCGCCGTCCGAGGCGTTCTTTGTTGACATCGGCAGGAACACCATGACCCAGGACGACATCGACAACGGCAGACTTATCTGCGTTATAGGCGTAGCCCCGGTAAAGCCCGCTGAATTCGTTGTATTCAGAATAGGTCAGTACACCAGCGAGAGCAACGGCTGATAATTGTAGGAAAGGAATGAGAGCAAATGCCGGAAATTAGATATCCGTTCAAGAATTTCAGATACAAGGTCGAGTTCAACGGCACTGAAGCCGCAGGCTTCAGCGAGGTATCTGGCGCCGACATCTCTGTTGATGTTATAGAGTACAGAGAGGGCAACGAAGTACGCACCACCCCCAGGAAGCTCGCGGGTCTTACCAAATACGGAAACATCACGCTCAAATGGGGCGTGGTAGGCTCCATGGAGATGATGGAGTGGCTGCACACTGTGGCCTCCGACAACACCTCCGGACCGACCGGTATCGAGCGCAAGACCATCACGATAAAGCTACTGGACGACACCGGAGCCGAGGGACCCAGCTGGGAGATAATCAACGCATGGCCCACGCATTACACTGCGCCTGACCTCAACGGTCTTGGCGGCGAGGTCGCAATAGAAACTCTCGAGATATGCCACGAGGGCGTTAACAGAATAGATGGCGGGTCGATGGACTCCGCAACACCGTCAGAGAACTGATTGAAACAGAACCGCCGTCGGTTCATCGGAGCGACCGTTGAGCCGATGGCGATATCTGGTTTTTTCGGGTAATAGAAATAAAGGTCGGAGGAAAGTATGAGCTTTCAGACTGAATTTGAATTTGAACTCCCCAGGGGCTACGTTGACCAAAATGGCGAGGTGCACAGGCGCGGCGTCATGAGGCTGGCGACCGCCGCTGATGAAATAATGCCGTTAAGGGACCCGCGCGTGCAGCAGAATCCCGGGTACCTCACGGTGATACTGCTTTCCAGAGTGGTAACGAAGCTGGGAACGCTCCAGGCGATAAACAACCGCGTCATCGAGAACCTGTTCACGATAGATATGGCGTACCTCCAGGACCTCTACCAGCGGATAAACATGCAGGAGGTCCCGGCTTACAAGGTCGTCTGCCCGCATTGTAATAAGGAATTCGACCTCCCTCTGGATTTTTTAGAAAAGTAGAGCTGTCGCTGTATCCCCAAGACAAGCTCTATGAGGAAATGACGTTTCTGGGGTATTACCTTCACTGGGGCCACGATGAGCTTATGGAGCTGGAGCACCGCGAGCGCCGCAGATGGTGCGCGGAGGTGTCGCAGATAAACAAGAAGCTCAGCGGTCAGAAGGAAAAGAAGAACCTGTTTGAGAAGTAAGGGGGCGGCTCACGGAAGGCACACATACCGGCGGAAATTTCAGGGTCATCATAGCGCCCATCGAGCTGACCGGGAATTTCTCGTCAGTCACCGGGTTAAGTTCTGAACTTGAGTACGAGGAGTACATCGAGGGCGGGACGTTCCGTCCGGTGTACCTGCCGAAAGGGATACGTTACGAAAGGATAGCGCTCCGGCGCGGGACAGCTACGCTTGAACCGCTCTCGCTGTGGTTCGACACGGTGAGAACGGGAGTTTACACAAAGTATCCCATGATAATCACGATGATGGACAGCGCCGGGAAGCCGGTCAAGATATGGACCGTCCTTGACGCAATGCCGGTCAGGGTGGACTATGGAGCGCTGGACGCGATGAGCGGAAGCGTTGCCATTACAACGGTGGAGCTGGTGCATGGCGATATAATCACGATAATGTAACGGAAAGGGGCGTGCCTGATGGATAGTATCACTTCCGCAAGGAACATAGCCGGACTGGAGCCGATGGGCGTGCTCCGCCGCCTGGCGCCGCTTTGCGTTCCGATGGAGCCGTCGACCGGATTCGCCGAGGAAACGCAGCTCCGCGCCCGTCCCCGTATTGTTTCGCTCTGGGAGCGTCTGGGGCTGATATACCTGCTTGAGCAGCCGCAGGCTGCTCCGGTGAGCAGCACCCGCGTCACAGTGAACAATTTCACGGCGCAGATGGTGTTCCGTCTGTGCTCGATGAACCATACCGACAGGCTGATTGAAAGATATCAGCCCGGATTTGTATTTCCGGAAAATCTCCGGAGGGTCTCGCAGGAAAATGTAAGGCTGGTGCGTTCCGCAGAGCTGAACAGACTGCTCCGCTCGTTCACGGAAAACAGCGCCTACGCCGAGGAGGTCAGCCGAGTATTCCGGCTGGTGTTCGAAAAGGAAAGCGGCGGTATCCCGCTCCAGACAGTATGCCGGACGCTTGCGGCGCTGCTTGGCTCAAGCGGAGGCGGAGCGGTTTTCACGGCGCAGCAGCGCAGGATATTCGAGCGTATCGCGGCGGTACTCGGCATGGAATATCCCGACAGCCCGGCGGCAAGCGCGATATGCAGTATCGGAGCGGCTTCCGGCTTTACTGAAGAACAACGCCGCCACATACTCGAGGCTGTCGGCAAAACCGGAACACGTCCGCAGACGGACGCAGCGAGGACTGTTCTGCGGCTCGCAGAGCTTGGGAGAACTCCCGGTGAAGCGGAAGCGGCGATACGAGCCGAGGTCCGGAATTACGGCTTTGTTCGTCAGAACGGGCGTTCGCAGGACACCGGGAGCCTGCCCGGCGGGTTCGCAAAGGCCGCGTCAAACCTTGCAGGACTGGCAGTTCCCGCGAACCCCGCGAACCCCGCGAAGCATATTCCGACCGCTGACCCGCAGCATGTAGCCTCCCCGGAGGGCGTTCCCGCAGCCATAACCGGGACAGTGCTGCCCGTCGGCAGGGAAATCGGCGTTTCATCGCTGATGTTCCGCGAAGCCGCTGGTGCGGGCCTTGACGGCTCCGCGCCCTCCGGAGCAAGCTCCGATAACTACCGCAGCAGAGAGTTCCGGCGTATCTCCCGGCTGATGACCGGAAGCGTGGAGCGCTTCTTCGCGGAGCTGACCGCGGCTCCGGAGCGCGGAAATGCAGTACAACCTCGCGGAACTACTACGCAGTACATACCGGGAAGTACCCCGCAGCTTCCTGCGAAATCCGGCGCTGGAACGATTCCAGGTTCATCGGAGCGCAGTCCGGAACACATGCTTCCCGGAGCGGCGGAGCGTATATTCCGTGGCTCTCCCGCCGGAGCGCTTGCTGAAATGCTGTCGGGAGGGTCGTTAGCCCCGGCGGTACTGACCTATCCGGAAAAACAGCGCGGTTCGGACGATGAGCATATCGTTCTCTACGCCGGAAACAGCGCGGAAATCGTAGCGCGTGCGCCAGCCCGGAAATCCGGAAGCTCCGGATCGGATACGGCGGTTCCCGGCGTTACCGGACGGTCATACGAAGCGTACACGGTGTATTCTGCGGAGCGCACAGCCAGAATGATCATGGAGATCCTCCAGGGGAATCCTCCGTGGAGTATCGTCAGCAAAATCAGCGTCGCCCGGGCGGTCGGTCGGGAGCGTCAGAAAAGCGTAACTGCGCCGTCGCTTCTGCGGGTACTTGCGGGGATCGGGTCGGTTTCTTCCACAGATACGCCGATTTCCAGACGGCAGGCGGACGACAAATTCACCTCTGCGGCGAGGGAAACGGCAGATATCCTGCGGAGATATTCGTACAGCAGTCCTGAAAGCTACAGCAACTCCGTAATAACCGCCAACTATGCAGATCACACCAACTCTGCAAGCCAACATTCAGAGCAAATCGAAAAGATTCTGCGCACAGATGAAATATCGCACGAACTGTCAAAATCCGCCGCTGCTCCCGGAGAGCCGTACCCCCGCAGCGGAGCGGTTCTCCCGGCGGAGCCTGGAGGATACGGGCAGCTTCCCGAGCAGCCGCAGCAGCTCCGGACGGAGCAGGCTCCCGGAGAGCCGCCCCACAACGGAGCAATTCTCCCGGCAGAGCCTGGAGGATACGGTCGGCTTCCCGACCAACCGCAGCAGTTCCGGACAGAGCAGGCTCCCGGAGAGCCGCAGTCCCGCAGTGGAGCGGTTCTCCCGGCGGAGCCTGGAGGATACGGTCGGCTTCCCGAGCAGCCGCAGCAGCTCCGGACGGAGCAGGCTCCCGGAGAGCCGCCCCGCAGCGGAGCGGTTCTCCCGGCGGAGCCTGGAGGATACGGTCGGCTTCCCGACCAGCCGCAGCAGCTCCGGACGGAGCAGGCTCCCGG
>CAKSHG010000017.1 GCA_934456315.1 uncultured Oscillospiraceae bacterium
TCAGCCTTTGTCTTTACCTGTGTGGTAGCAGCGGCTGTTTCTTCTGCGGAAGCTACAACTGCAACGGAACCAATAGCCATTACAGATGCCATAGCAGAAGCAAGAATTCTTCTTCTTAACATAATAGTCCTCCTAGTTATTGTTTTTTAAAACATCTCTGAGTTATCGGGCACTCGGATGTGTTAAACGGATTTTGTTTCCGCTCACCACCGTAGTCAGCGGCGAGCTCAGAAAAGTTTCAAAAAATTTTAAAATATTTTGAATTTTTCTGTTTTTGCCCTTTGCACTACGGTAGTCACGGAACAATTCAGAAAAGTTTCAGATTTTTTTAAAAAAACTGAAAATTTCTTTTTTCTTACTCGCTATGTAAGCGAATTACTTTCTCTTCTTGGAGAGAACAACTGCGCCAGCAGCTACAACAGCTACGCCAGCAACAGCAGCGATACCCTCAACGCCGGTGTCAGGAGAGCCCTTCTCGGTGGTAGGAGCAACAACTACAGGAGCGTCAGCGTCAACAGTAGCAGCGGTGTTGTCATCAGCAGCAACGGGAGTCTCGTCAGCAGCCGCGCCAGCGCCGTATGTTACGTTGCCGAGAGCGTCGAATGTAGCGAGAACATTGCCGTCAGCGTCGGACAGCTCGGTCTCAACGACCTCGATATCGGACATTGTGAAGCTCCATGCCTGCATGAAGATTCTGTAGAGGGAGAGGTTGCCGATGTCGCCGTTAGCAACAGGGTTGATAATGTCAGCTTCGATCTTATAGGTGTAGTCGCCTACCTTCTCAGCGAGGATACCCTGGGTATCGTCGCGGGTCTCAAGACCGAGATCCTCATCGATAACGCCCCAGAAGTTGCCAGCGGTTGCCCAGTTGTACTTGTTGTACAGGTCAGCGTCCTCAGAGGTCTTGTCGGAATGTGCGGAAACTACGATAGCGCCGCCGCCCATGCCGTCCCACCAGTCGCGGTTGTCAGCATCGTCGATTACATCGAATGTGAATGCAACGTGAGTAACCTTAGAAAGGTCGATGTCAACGGACATTGCAGGAACATTGTCCTTGTTGGCGCCATCGGAGAACAGGCAGATACCGTAGTTGCCGGTACCGTCTGCGAGGCAGTACTCAGCGCCGCCGGAAACGGGGCGGAAATCTGCGCTTGCGCTAACTGCTACAGCAGAAACAGCTACAACTGCTGCTGCGGCTGCGGAAAGAATCTTTGTGATCTTCATAGGAAAAATCCTCCTTTTAATATGTATCCTGTATATCAGGAAACTAACGTTTAATTACTTTCTCTTCTTGGAGAGAACAACTGCGCCTGCTGCTACTACAGCTACGCCTGCAACTGCTGCGATGCCCTCAACGCCGGTGTCAGGAGAGCCCTTCTCGGTGGTGGGAGCTGTTGTAGCGGGAGCCTCAGCGTCAACTGTTGCTGCGGTGTCGTCAGCTGCGGTGTTGTCATCAGCTGCTGCGGTGTCGGAATCTACATAGCCAGCGCCGTCGAAGGAGATGATAACATTGCCGTCTGCGTCATAGCAGGTGAGGTCGGTAACGGTCATGTCGAGCATTGTAGCGCCCCACTCCTGGATACCAACCTGTGCATAGCCATCGCTTAAGCCAGTTACATCATAGATGCAGTTGTTGTCGTCGAGTGTAACGGTACCAGTGTAGGTCAGGTCGCCAGTCTTAACAAACTGAACGGGCTTGGTAGCATCAAGGGTCTCAAGACCGAGGTCCTCGTCCATAACGCCCCAGTACTCGTTGGAAGGCCAGTTGTGATCTGCGGGTGTTTCGTTTGCAGGGCCGCAGGAAGTGATGATTCCACCGCCGAATGTGCCGTCCCACCAGTCAGGATCAGAAGGTGTAACAGTTACAGAGATGGACTTGATAGCTGTGAGGTCGATACCGTAGTCGATACCAGCATTTGAGTCATCGCCTGCGTTGTACAGAGCAACCATCCACATGCCGGTTGTAGCGGACAGACCTGTATTGATCCCGGTAGGAATAGTAAGGGTTGCGCTTGCAGTTGCGGAAACTGCTGCTGTTGCTACAGCTGCTGCAGCTACTGCAGAAAGAATCTTTGTGATCTTCATAAGAAAATCCTCCTTAAAAACTTTGCCTGCCGGTCCATAATTCCGGCGGGAAAACCGTTCAAGGCATACGCTGTGCATCGGGACACAGATATCCTTGTAATACAATATAACATTTTAGGGGGCTTTTCGTCAATGTGCAATTTGTATAAATCTTTCGTCATTTTTTCTTCACAATTGTTAACAGCTTGTAATCACTTAAAATTCGCATGCCACGAACCCCATAGCAGCGCGGTTTAATCTGATTTAAGCAAATTACTTTAGCGCGATATTTGCACCTGTTTTTTTGGCGTCTTTGTAATGTATTATTAGCCACAGCCGGCGCGTTATTCTTAATTATCAACAAATATTCCCGGGATAATTATGCACAATTAACAAAATTGTCATTCACTCTTGAATTAACCTCCGGTTTGTGGTATACTATTTAAGTATCAGATGCCTCTTTAGTTAAATGGATATAACAGCCCCCTCCTAAGGGGCAGTTGTAGGTTCGATTCCTACAAGGGGTGCCAGTCGTTTCCGCTGATTTATCAGCGGAAACCGTACCGATATTTTCTCGCCAGTCCCGGAGTGGGACTGGCGTTTTTGCTTTGTTGATTAAGACGAATGGCTCCGTTAAGCGGAACGCAAAAAACGAAAAATCTCGGGTGGTTCTACTATTATAATGTTTTCTTTACCATTAGTGCCATTTCAGCCTATCACCTTATTTCACAGCGCTCATATAAACAATGCGGAGCCGTTTCCAGCTCCGCATTTATTCTTACCCTATCCCATATCCGGACCATTCCTTTGCCACAAACTCCACGACCGAAGCAAGCGGCAGACGCTGACTGTATACAGCTGGATTCTTTGAGGTGCTTGTCACTGCGCTTGCTGATATATCAACCGAGCCGGAAAGAGCAAAGCCGTCAAGCTCCAGATTCTGACGGGAATAAGCTATCCTGTTGCTTCCGTCAGTACGAACGTCATAGCGGTAGCCGTATATTGCCTGCATGCAGCTCTTTTCAGCGTCCTCCAGCATTGCGCAGGTGAACAGCTCACCCGGCGCGTATGTCGGGTCGCCTTTTTTCTGAACCTCCGGCGAGCCCATCGTCATCACAAGCATTACGGTCTGGTCAGTTTTCTCACCGGTGATAAGATTCTCGGCGATCTGCACCTCATAGACAGTTCTGTCACCGGAAGAGCCGACATACTTCCGGGCCTCTTTACTCGGGAGTACGCGTACCGTGCGGCACAGAACAAACTGCGCCTTTGAACCGTAATGCGCCTCCGCGTCCTTTACACCGCCGATCAGCTCCTCATACGACGGATATCCTGAAATGCTCGGATTCATGTCGAATTCTTCAAAAACATCGTCGTAATACGCCTCGCCCTCAGCGGGGACGTTCTCCGTAAGCAGAGTATCCTCACCGGCTGGCGTTTCGGCTGTGATGAATTTTCCGGTGTTCCTGTTGAACTGCCAAACTGTATTTTTGCCGTCATCAAACAGCATAGCAAGATTTCCGTCGGAACGTACCTCCAATGTATAATTATCGGACGGAATCTCATGAAGCTCAAAGAACACGCTGTCTACAAGCGTCCGGCAATCGCCGTTCTCTACCTTATAAATACAGTATCCCTGCCCCGCGTCCATTACCAGATAAGCCGTTTCTCCGTCCTCGATACCCGCCTTGAAAGTTCCTTTAAGCAACAGATAATATTTTTTCTCCGCTGTATCGTAGTAATACAGCGAGCTTTCAACGAAAGTCGTCTGCATTTCGCCGCGGTTTATATACGGAGAAGTCACAAGAATACAGTTACTGCCGCCATCGGTCTGCTTGCCAAAAGGTCCTCCCGTTCCGCCGTCAGGGCTTTCGAAATCATAGTCGGTGCGCTGTTCCACGCCGTCCTTGATTATAGTGAATCCGCTGTCGTCCAGCGTGAACTGTGTTTCTCCGGAAGTATTCGAAGCAACGGCGACAAACTCGGCGGTATAACGGTCGCAGACATAAAGCCGCTCCTGCCCATCATCGTCTGAAGTCACTATCATAATGTACTTCCTGTCTGGCGAAAGGAAGAACTCCTTCGCCGAACTTCCCGCTATATACGAGCTCTGGAACGAAAGATCTCCCGAGCCTGCCTGATAAGCCGAAAGGAACATTCCGCTGCTGTCAGGTTCCCGACCGATTATATACAGCATGTCGTCGATCTGGAGATAACGCGAATATGTGTAGGAGTTTATCAGATAGTATTCATCAGTTGCCCAGTCATAGCAAAACAGGTCAGAACCGGTGGTTATCAGCGCAATATGATAGTCCGTACCCCACGCGAACTTCTCATCGCGGTATCCGGAGCTGAAATTCGCCGGAGCTATTACGCCCTGCATCATCATCGCGTCGATGTTCGTACGCTCCTGCCAGCTTTCCTGCCAGGTCCCGTTCTGGTATTCCGCAGTGAGAATGAAATACCGCGCAGAAACAAGATTGTTAACTTCGTCATCTGCGGTAAATCGGAATGCCGCGACTATTCTTGTGTCAGTGTGGTCGATGAGCCAGACATCGCCCATTCCGTAATAGTAGGGAGGCTCTGCGCCGCCTGCGCCCTTCAGCAGCTTACGGGTATAGCTGAATCCGTCCATTTCAATGGTTTCGCCGCAGTTATACCATTTGTTGAACTCCGCCGCCCAGCTCTCGCCGTGGTCAGCGCAGAGCTTCTCCTTGCCGAGCCAGGATATCTTCCCGACATAGTTTTCGACCGGCTGTCTGCCGCTTATCATCTGCGCGGAAGCGTAAAAGCTGCCGTCGTTGTTCGGGTCGGAGAACGACCAGTCGCCCTTCCCCTGCCTTAGGTAAAGCTCGGAATAATCGCTTCTTGTATGCGCGCTGTCGCTGCCGAAATCATACCGATACATGTGCTCCTGGTCATTTTTAGGTATCCAGTACATGCTGTCGCCGCCGTTTCTGTTGGAAGCCTGCATATACCAGCCGAGGCCGTCCTCGCAGAAGCCTGCGCAGTACACGTCCGGTACGTCCTCGTCGTTCAGACCGTGGACGTTTCCGAAGATATCCTCCCGTGCGTCGATGCTGATAAGCTCGTTGTTCTCGTCGAACCAGTAGTAGCAGAACGGCTCAACAAGCCCGAAATCAAGCGTGAAATCCCTGTACAGGCCGGGAAGCGGCTCCGTGCCGAGAGCAAGCGCTTCGTCAGAAGCAAACACCAGCTGCTCGAGTGCGGCGGCAAGCTCGTTCTGCTCATAAATGCCGTAGTAAGAAACCGGGTCATCGGTAACGGTGGTGACGCGGTTTATATCGCCATACTGTCGGCTGCCTGCGATGTCGGCAAGGTCAGACCAGTACCAATGCCGCTGCGCCGCGAAACTCTGTCCTCTTACCGTAAAGCACTCGAACAGCAGTTCATCGGGATCCACCAGGTATTTCTCTCCGCTATCCTCGGCTGCGGCTGCGATAAGCACGTCGCCGGCTGCGAGGGACGGCTCGCCGATGACCTGTTCAGAATGCGTGCCTTCAAGCCGGAAAGTCACTTCGTTTGAAATATTGAGGTTGAGCTGCTTTCCGGAAAGGCACTCTGTGATTTTCGCATGGTATTCGGTGTAACCCATTTCGTCCCACGAGTTCGCGGAAGTGACCTCCAGGCGCACGACGGAAACCGGCTTTTCATCGCGCAGCCGCTGCGTGAATTCCGGGTCCGCCTCGCTGCTTTCCGCGCCCGGGATCAGGGTATGCTCATATTCGTCATAGCAGCCCGCGCGTTCGTACTCGGGAATGTCGTCTGCGCTTTCAAAGCGTATCTCCTCGGTGACGAACGGCGGTTCCGAGGTTTCTTCTGTTGTTTCGGTTTCTGACGGAGGGTCAGAGGAGATCGGAAGCCTATTTATCAGGTAACCTCCGCCGAACACTAAAACAACGGCAGCTGCCGCAGCAGAAATCGAAATAACCGCCGCCTTTACGGCAGAAGGCTTCTTCCTTTCAAACCGGTATTCCTTCGGAGATTCCGCCGGAAGTCCGGTTTCATCAGAGGGGGCAGAGTTTTCGTAGAGCTTTTGCAGCCTTGCTTCGATTGCCGCAACATGCTCCTCGGGCATAGACATGGAATCGTATGTATCAATAAGCTCCTGTTTTGTCATAGCTCTCCCTCCTTTATTGCAAATTTAAGCAGTTTCCGCGCCTGCGTAAGACGCCGGTACACATTGTTTTCGCTTATCCCGACTGCCGCTGCGATGTCGCTTACCGGGATATCTTCATAGTAATACA
The DNA here is from genome assembly GCA_934456315.1 of uncultured Oscillospiraceae bacterium. GTDB lineage: Bacteria > Bacillota > Clostridia > Oscillospirales > Ruminococcaceae > CAG-115. The sequence goes on from CAKSHG010000017.1 coordinate 6,333, forward strand.
GGTATGTTACTGTTTTGAGCTTATCCGGAAGCCCGAGCACCATTTCTCTAAGCTCCTGCTTATGCTCGTTTGGATCGGCGGAGCGCTCCGGAAGCGAGTCCAGCGGCACTGTCCGTTTCATTCTTGCGGACTTCACCACATTCAGCGCCCTGTGCTCGGCAGTGACGATCAGCCACGCCTTGAGATGGTTTTCGTCATTGAATTCCGCCTTTTTTATCATTGTGGTAAAGCAGTCCGCCGCGATATCCTCGGCTTCCTCGGGTATTCTTACGATTCCCAGCGCTATCCGATACACTGTCTGAATGTGTTCACGGTAATATCGGGGGAAAGTGTCGCTCGTGATTATCAGCACATCAGTGACCTCCTTGTCCATAATGGCAATACCATGAAATCGTCTGCGGTATCGTCCTTTACACATAAAGCAAATCAAAATGACTTTTTTTGCATTATCAGAAAAATAATTTTTATACTGCATTATTTTATGCCTGGCAGCTTTCAGACAATTATACAATATATCTATTTTCATGTCAAGCAGAAATCGCCCCGCAGCTATAAGCCGCGGGGCAAACCAGTTATTTAAGCTCAAAAGTCTGACCGCAGATGGTGATCGACCTGATATCCGCAGGGTCTACAGGCTGTGTGAATATTCCGCCTTCGCCCTGTCCGCTTTCATCAATCCAGTCATAGCCATGACCCTGAGCCGCTGAAACGGCTTTTCCTTCAACATCGGCAGAAATATCAAAGCAGTAGCCATCGCCTTTAGTGAAATCCGAAACATCTGTTTCAACGTAAACGCGGTATCCCAGCGGAGTTGCGCTGAAGTACTTTACTGTTCCGGATATATTTTCACCGTAGAAGTTACGGTTGCTCTCATTTGCGGAAAGATCTACCGTCTGGTTTATCTCCCAGGTAGTCGTTTCGAATATCGGGAAATCGACCGGTATCTCGACATGAAGCCCATTCTCGCCGAAAGAAACCATTTCGCGTTCCTTTATCTCCTCGCTCTCGGAGTGTGACGGAACGTACCTCCATACTTTGTCGAAATCCAGCGTCATGGTCTTTCCGCCCCATGTATACTTCTCCGATATCTCAGGCATCGTGTAGCAGTGCAGGATATTCCCCTCAAAAGAGATAACTCCCTCGCTGAACGAATTTACCATGCCGAGCTCCGGCTGTTCTGAAAGCGCCTTGTCAACTGCGTCAGGGATCATTGTGACCTCCCACTCTGTCCAGCCGGCTTTGGGTGAATACCCGAAATTCTCGTTAAACACGATGTCATACAGCACATACGCCGAGTAATCGTCCGCGCATACACCCTTGATGTTCAGCTTGAAATCATCAAAGCTGTACCAGAGGTCAAGCTCCTTGCCGCCGGAAAGGAAATCGAACGGCTCGGTCTGTTCCATATACGCCGACTGCTCCGTGTTTTCACCGTTCTGTGAGATCTCCGAGGTAGAATAAGCTGTCGGATTGTGATAACCGTCATACCGCTGCGCCACTGCCTGATTTGCCTGACTGAATGCGCTGTTAAAGCTCCACCCGGTAGCCGCTCCCACGCTTACAGTTGCCGCTGCAAGCACCGCAGCCGCCGCGATTATAGTGACCGCCGTCCGGTTGAGCCGGGGCTTTCTGCTCTCGTTATTCTTCATATTTTCCGCCCTTTCAATAACGTTCTTTATAATAGTACCGTTGTCTGTCGGGGGAGTTATCTCAGAGAAACTATCCCTGAGTTTCTTTTCAATACTCATCGTAGCCCTCCTTTTCAAGAAGCTGTTTAAGCTGCTGCCGCGCCCTTGCCAGCCGCGTAGTCACTGTCGTCGGCTTTTCGCCCAGGATATCCGCGATCTGCTTTACGGGCATGTCCTCGTAATAGAACATATACAGCGCTACCCGGTATTTCGGCTTGAGTTTCATCACCACAGGAAGCAGGCTGTCGTGACGTTCGGGATCAGCGGGGATATCCCCCGCCTCGTCAAGCGGGACCGCAACACGGCGCCTGAACGACCGCAGAAGATTCCTGCACCGGTTGACCGCCACGCGGATAAGCCACGCCTTGATGTGCTCGTCCCCGGTGAAATCCACGTCCGATGTGTACAGCGCAAGGAATGCGTCCTGCGTTACATCGTCGGCGTCTGCGGCATTCCGCAGGCAGCAGAATGCCGCCCTGTATACCGTACCGCTGAATTTCTCCACCAGCCGGGTCAGTTCCTGTTCGTCCATTGTTACTCCTCCGTATTGAAAGGCCTTTCATATATAATACACCCGGTAGACGGGTTTTGTCACGCTTTCCGGAAAAAAGTACAAAAAGCGCCAGCCCTTATCGGACTGGCGCCCAGACCGTCGAAAAAGTCTATTTTATCTGTGTATCATATTGGTTTTCGCTTCCTTTTGCCTCCAAAAGGAAGCGGGAGTGTGAGGGCAGAGCCCTCACCACTCTGCGCGCAGGCGCGCAGCAACGCCGTGCGAAGCACGGCTTAACGATTCAAAAGCGCTAAAGGGGTGTGGGGGAAAACAAGAGTTTTCCCCCACAGACTTTATTACTTTTCCGCCGTTATGATTTTTTCGACAAGCTGAGCGCCAGCCCTTATCGGACTGGCGCCATGACTTATTTTCAATAATCTTTCAGATTATTTCAAGCTGCTCCTTCTGCGCGTCCGTTCCGGAAATGTGGAACGAATTCAGGACCGGTTCTTCCCTGTTCATCAGGGAAAGTATCATGTAGCTTGCCTTGCTGTCGTAGGCAAGGCGCTTATCCTCCTCGGACGGACGGGAGGGAGATTCCGGGTGGCTGTGCCAGTTTCCCAGCGGGACCAATCCGTTTGCACGCATGTCCTTTATTGCAGCAAGCTGCTCCTTGGGGTCCATGCTGAAATGCTCGTTGGAATGATCCGTGTTGGTCAGCAGATACACCTTTTTTATCAGCTTGTCGTCGCCCTCGATAGTTCCTGCGATAAGACCGCACGCCTCGTCCGGAAGCTCCTTTTCAGCGTGAGCGAGGATCTTCTCGTAATCAGACCTTGTAAGCTTTATCATAAATGTACTCCATCGCATTCAGCCTGCTCATAATCAATGAGCCTGGTTATAGTCGGGTGCTCGCCGCATATCGGGCACTTGCTGGTGTCGGACGGCAGCTTTATCTTGCGGAATTCCATCTTGAGCGCGTCATAAGTCAGCAGATATCCGGTCAGCAGGTCGCCCACGCCGAGGATATACTTGATCGCTTCCATAGCCTGGAGGCTGCCGATAACGCCGCCCATAGCGCCGATAACACCCGCCTGCTTGCAGGTAGGAACTGCGTCCTTGGGAGGAGGGTTCTTGAATACACAGCGGTAGCAGGGTCCCTGACCGGGAACGTATGTCATGAGCTGACCCTTGAAACGGATTATTCCCGCATGGGAGAACGGCTTCTTCGCCATTACGCAGGCGTCGTTTATCAGGAACTTTGCCGGGAAGTTGTCGGTGCCGTCGATGACGAAATCGTAGTCCTTGATGATGTCCAGGATATTCTCGCTGTCGATGAATGTGCGATAGGTGTTGACCTTAACGTCGGGATTGATTGCCTCCATCGTTTCCTTTGCGGACTGCACCTTTGCCTTGCCTACGTCGGCGGTGGTGTGAATGACCTGCCGCTGGAGGTTGGAGAGGTCTACCTCGTCAGCGTCGGCGACACCGATGGTACCTACGCCCGCAGCCGCAAGGTACAGCGCCGCAGGAGCGCCAAGTCCGCCCGCGCCGATTATCAGCACCTTTGCATTGAGCAGCTTCTTCTGCCCCTTTGCGCCGACTTCCTTCAGAATGATGTGACGGGAGTAGCGCTCGAGCTGTTCGTTAGTAAATGCCATTACTGACCGCCTCCCATGAAATAAATGAACTCTACGTTGTCGCCGTCCCTGAGGACTGTGTCCTCAAAGCTGCTGGAGGATACGAAATCATCGTTGACGCTGGCGGTAACGTACTCGGGGGTTTCTACCTTCTCGTCGATAACGAGCTGCGCGAGGGTCAGTCCGTCAGCTACTTCCTTCTTTACGCCTGTTACTGTGATAGTCATAGTTGTTCTCCTTATAATGTCTTGATTATTTCTTCTATCTGTGATTTCTTCACCGCTCCGGTAACTCTCTGCACCTCTTTGCCGTCCCTGAAGAAAACCAGCGTGGGGACTGAGGTAACATCGTACTTAGCGGCGGTTTCAGCGCCGAAATTTATGTTGAGCTTCACCAGCCTGACGCCGGAGTTTTCCTCCTCGAGCTCGGCAAGCACCGGGGACATTCTCTTGCAGGGAATGCAGGAATCGGAATAGAAATCCGCCAGCACCAGTCCCTCCGCGATATCCTGCGGGAAGCTCTCGTTTGTTGATTTTACAGCCATCAGTCGCCCACCTTTTCCACGATGAGGTCGTAGGTGCCGTCCTCGTTGTTGATGAGCTTCAGTATCTTGTGACCCTCTTCCTTGATGCTGCGGGGAACGTTCTGCACAGGCTCGCCGTCGTTCATTCTTATCGAGAGTATCTGACCCTCGTCAAGCTCCTCGAGAGCGACCTTTGCCTTTACAAAGGTCGTCGGGCACACCACGTCGGTGATGTCCACTGTGTCGTCAATATTGTAATCAGCCATTGCTGTAAGCCTCCTTAATTACCTGCTCGAATTTCTCGCTGCCCACGCGGTCGATGGTGAACTTGAAACGCTCGCCGGGCTTTGCGTTCTGCTCGAAGAAAACGATAGCCGCGTCGCATATCTTCAGCAGTTTTTCCTTGTCCTCGATGAACGGGATTATCGGCTCGCCCTTGTTGATGTGGTTGCCGAACAGTCCGCCGAAGGACACTATGTAGCCGTGAACGGTATCCCACGCTTCTGTAGGACATGCCTTGAAGCAGCGGCCGCAGAAATTGCACTTGTCGTAGTCAACGCTGACCTTTCCGTCGGTAATGCTTATCGCATTCTGGCGACAGGCCTTCTCACAGACTCCGCAGCCTATGCAGGAATCTTCCTTCCATTTGACCTGGATACCGCCCTTGATACCGAGGTCGTTCTCCTCTGCCTTGAGGCAGTTGTTCTGGCAGCCGGTGATACCAAACTTGAACTTGTGCGGAAGCTCCCTTGCGAAGTAACGGTCGTCCAGCTCCTTTGCGAGGGCGTAGGTATCTATACAGCCGCTCGGGCATATCGCCGCGCCCTGACAGGCGGTGATGGTGCGGACTCTCGGTCCGCATACGCCCGGCTCAACATCGCCCCTGGCGAGCGCAGCCTTGACTTCCTCGATATCGTCAAGCTTGATGAACGGTATCTCCACGCTCTGGCGGGAGGTCAGGTGAACGTGACCGTCGCCGAACTTGTCGGATACCTCCGCGATTGCCGCAAGCTGCTTTGCGGTAAGATTACCGCCGACCACCCGCAGGCGCAGGGAAAAGTTGTTCTTCTGCTTCTGACGCATGAAGCCGCCTTTTTTCAGTGTTGCATAATCTGTAGCCATGTCGTTTCTCCTTACAGCGCCTCTATCGCCTGTCTGAAATCTGCGATGAGGTCCTCTTTATCTTCGATCCCGACGCTTATTCTTATCGTATCTTCAAAAACGCCGGCTGTCTGTTTCTGCTTTTCGTTGCTGTGAGCGTATATCGTGCTTGACGGGTGTATCACAAGCGTGCGAACGTCGCCGATGTTTGTGGCGTTCGTGGCAAGCTTTAGTCCGTTTATCAGCCTGAACGCCCGCTCCTTGCTGCCCGTCCTGACTGTCAGTATCGCGCCGCCCTTTCCACCGAGCTGGCTTTCACACAGGTCGTGGTAGGGGTTGTCCGGGAGCGCCGGGTAATTCGGCTCCACGCCGTCGGTGTCACGGAAGAACTCCGCAAGAGCCAACGCGTTTTCGCAGCAGCGCTCCATTCTAAGTCCCAGCGTTTCCATTCCCACGGAATTCATGAACGCGTTCATCGGAGCCAGACAGGCGCCGACATTGCGCCACAGCCCGCCGCGAAGCTTCGCCAGGTACGCGAGCTTTCCCATCTTCTTGTATTCCGCAAGCGCCGTGTGCTTTCCGAAATCCCACGCAAACTTTCCGCTGTCGATGATAACGCCGCTTATCGAGTTGCCGCCGCCGTTTATGTACTTCGACGTAGAATGCACCACGATATCCGCGCCGTACTCGAACGGATTTATAAGGTAGGGCGTTGCAGTGGTGCTGTCTATTATAAGCGGTATACCGTGCTCGTGGCACAGAGCCGAAACCGCTTTCATGTCGACTATTTCAAGCCCGGGATTTCCGATCAGCTCCGCGAAAACCGCTTTCGTCCTGTCGTTGATGAGCGGGAGAAGCTCCTCCGGAGTTACATGCTCCGCAAAGCGCGTTGTAATGCCGAACGCTTTCAGGTCGCCGAACAGATCTATCGTTCCGCCGAACAGACCCGCGCCTGCGATGACCTCGTCCCCAGCCTCCAGGATATTCAGCATGGAAAGCGTCACCGCCGCCATTCCAGAGGAACAGGCTACCGCGCCGAGTCCCTTTTCAAGGGCGTTAATGCGGTTCTCAAAGCTCGCAACTGTCGGATTGCTTATCCGCGTGTAGGCGAATCCCGGTGCGCGGTTGTTGAAAACCGCCTCCAGCTTCTCCGCGCTTTCCTGCGCGAATGCGCTCACCTGATATATCGGAGCGAGGGTCGAACCGGTCGCGCCTTCCTGCTTGAAGCCGCCGTGCAGCAGCTTTGTATTGAAATTCATCTAATCACTCCAGACCGTTGTCTTTTATGTTCCCTATTATACACCACAAAAGCATATCATGTCAATAGGTTTAGTATTATTTGCCTATTCATTATTTCTATTGCCGGTTATAAATAAATTATATCTCTTGACAAACGGGGAATAATATTATAAAATAACAAGTAATCAGATAGGCATTGTATGCCAACAGGAGGAAAAGATAAATGTACGATATACTGATAATAGGGAGCGGACCTGCGGGGCTTTCCGCCGCGATATACGGCAAGCGTGCGCAGCTTTCCCTGGCGGTGATAGAAAAGGACTATATGAGCACCGGTCAGATAGCCGTGACCGACCGCGTTGACAACTACCCCGGACTGTTCGGGATAAGCGGCTACGACCTCGGGGAGAAGTTCCGCAGCCATGCGGAATCCCTCGGAGCGGAGTTCCTCGACGCGGAGGTTGTGTCCATCGAAAAGGACGGCGCAGACTGGCGCGTGAACTTCGCGGACGGCGATTCCCGGACCGCAAGGGCAATAATATACGCAGCCGGAGCGTCCCACCGCAGACTTGATGTCCTCGGCGGGGACAAGGAGCGCATCTCCTACTGCGCGGTATGCGACGGATTCTTCTACAAGGACAAGACCGTTGCAGTCATAGGCGGCGGCGACACAGCGCTCGGCGACGCGCTGTACCTCTCGAAGCTCGCGAAAACCGTATACCTGGTGCACCGCCGCGATGAGTTCCGCGGAAACAAGACCCTGCAAAAGCAGGTCGGCGAAACCGCGAACATCGTTCCGGTGCTCGGCGCAGTCCTGACGGAGGTCACCGGCGAAAGCAAGGCTGACGGCATCAATTACACCCAGAACGGCGCTGAAAAGCACCTTAACGTCGACGGGATATTCGCAGCGATAGGCAGCGTACCGGGGACCGCTCCGCTGAAAGGCGTGTGCGAACTGGACAAGTCCGGATACGCTGTCGCGGGCGAGGACTGCGTTACCTCCGCGCCGGGGATCTTCGCGGCGGGAGATGTCCGCACGACTCCGCTGCGCCAGGTGATAACGGCTGCCGCAGACGGCGCGAATGCCGTCAACTCCGCGGAAAAATACCTCTCGCAGCACTGACGGAGCGCCGCGGCGGGAAGCCTTCCCGCCGCTCCTCCGCTCGATTCACTTCAGCTTCTTGATGTTCTCCGCGATTATCAGCTTGTGAGTGAATCCCGTCAGCTTTTCCCGGATATCGCCGTTCTTTATAAAGAGCAGCGTCGGGAGCTGGGTCACGTCGTACTGCTGCGCCAGCGCAGGTTCGGCGGTGATGTCGCACTTCGCAATTACGGCGTTCTCGCCCTGCTCCTCCGCCACCTCGGCAAGCCCGGCTTCGGTTCGCTTGCAGTGTGCGCAGGTCGGGGAGTAAAATTCAACGACCAGCGGCTTTTCGGTTGAAAAAATCTCGCTGTAGTTCTGATTTGTGAGTTCTGTCAGCATGATATAGCTCCTCCTGTTTAGAAAGTCTATGTTTCCTATTCATTTAATAGGTTTTACTCATGATACCACTTTTCGGAGGTTTTGTCAAGCGGGAATTTGCAAAATGTTGAATATAGCTAAATTTTACCGGGGGCATGCCGTGAATTGTGTATTTTGCTACAAATTGAAAAAAACCTGTTGACAAATGCTCCCGATAAGGTTATAATAAACAAAACAAACAAAGCATACTAAGTCGATAGACTTAATATGAATACAGAGGTAACTTATATGAAAGACTTATTCGTAACGCTGCTGCGGCAGAATTTCAGGTTCGGCCGATGTCCGGAGTACATCTGACAGCGTGAACCACATCGAATCATCGAGGAGATACACAGATGTACATAGAACTCAAAAACATCAACAAGAGCTTTGGCAGCTTCAAAGCCTCGGACAATGTGAGCTTCGGGCTGGAAAAGGGGAAGCTCATCGGACTGCTGGGCCCCAGCGGCAGCGGCAAGACCACGATACTCCGCATGCTCGCCGGACTTGAGAAGCAGGACAGCGGCGATATCCTGATAAACGGCAGGAACGTGAACAACGTACCCGCCAGCGAACGCGGAATAGGCTTCGTGTTCCAGAATTACGCGCTGTTCCCTTTCATGACGGTCAATGCGAACATTGCATACGGACTGAAGGTCCAGAAAAAGGACAAGAAATTCATCAACGACCGCGTGAACGAGCTGCTGGAGCTGGTAGGGCTTCCGGACGTCGGCAAGCGCTACCCCGACCAGCTTAGCGGCGGTCAGCGGCAGAGGATAGCCCTCGCAAGGGCGCTGGCTCCGCAGCCGGAGCTGCTGCTCCTAGACGAGCCGTTCGCGGCTATCGACGCCAAGGTCCGCAAGGAGCTTCGCACATGGCTCCGCGAAACCATCGACAAGATCGGGATAACCAGTATCTTCGTCACCCACGACCAGGACGAGGCGATCGAAGTCGCTGATGAAATAGTCATCACCAATCAGGGCAGAGTCGAGCAGGTCGGCAGCCCCTCCGAGATATACCTCGAGCCGGCAACGGCTTTCGTGGCGCAGTTCATCGGTCAGTCTGTGATGATAGAGGACTACGGCAGGCTCAAAGGCTTCGCGGGAAGCGGAAAGGCGCTTATCCGTCCGGAGTTCATCGAGATAAACAAGTTCGAGGACAACGGCTATCACCAGTTCGAATCCGCAATGGAAACGGCCGTTGTGCAGGACGTATCGTTCCGCGGAAACGCATTCGAGGTCCGCGCGTCCATCGGGGATATTTCAGTTACCGGACGCTATCCGCTAAGCTCCCCGAGGCTCCGCAAGGGCGACGAGGTCAAGATATTCATCAAGAAGCTATACACGGTCGAAAACGACAGCACCTCCATCATCGTGAACAAGGCGCTGGACGTATCCGACGTTTACTACATCTAAGGAGGGTGCACAATGGATAACAACAACACGCCCTCTGGCGTTTGGCAGAAGATACTCCGCAGCGGAGTCATCTCCTGGATAATCATTCTCGCAATATGGGGGCTAGGCTCCCTCGACTACGACGAGTACTTCCTCCCAAGCCCCCTGGAAACGCTCAACAGCCTGATACAGCTCATTCAGAACGGCACGCTCTGGACGGACATCGCGGCAAGCTTCGGCAGAGTTATCAAGGGCTGGCTGCTGGCTATCGTTTTCGCAGTTCCCCTGGGACTTCTGATTGGAAATTTCCGACCCGTGCGCTGGCTGGTCGAGCCGATACTTAGCTTCTTCCGGTTCGTTCCCGCCATCGCGCTGACAACGCTGTTCCTGATGTGGTTCGGCGTAGGCGAGGAATCCAAGGTCGCGCTGATTTTCTACGCGTCGTTCTTCCCGGTGTTCGTCAACACCATCGCGGGCGTTGCTACGACCGACCGCTCCCTCGTGGAGGCGGCTTCCTGCATGGGCGCGAAAAAGGCTCGCACATTCTTTACAATAGTCGTTCCGGCGGCAGTGTCCAATATCTACACCGGCGTAAGGCTGGGATTAAGCTCCGCTTTCATCTGCGTTATCGCGGCGGAAATGCTGGTCGGCAGCGACGGTCTGGGCTACCTCATCAACAGCTCTAAGCTCTACTACAAGACAAGCTGGGCATTCGCCGGAATCGTCACCCTCGCAGTGATAGGCTTCGTAGCCGACAGGCTGCTCCAGCTCGCCGGAAAGAAATTCCTCAGGCATTTCGGCGTTAAGTAAATAAGGAGATACTACAATGAAAATACATTACATTCTCAAATCCATAACCGCAGCGGCTCTCGGACTTTCCCTGCTGACCGCGTGCGCAGGCAATTCCGGAAGCTCCGGAGCTTCCGCCGCAGACGAAAGCGGGCTTAGAACGCTCCGCGTTGCAAACATGACAGGTCAGCCTGACCAGTATGCCGGCTTCATCGGTCAGCAGCAGGGCATTTTCGAAAAGCACGGTATCAACCTCCAGACTACCGAATTCGTCGCAGGTATCAACACCGTGGATTCCATCGTTACCGGAACCGCAGATACTGGTCTGCTCGCAGACTTCGCAGCGGTCAACCGCTTCGGAAACACACTTGAAGCTACCAATCTCGTGATATTCTCCGACCTTTCCTCCAGCACGACTACCTCCGGCGGTGTCTATGTTGCGCCGGAATACGCCGACGACCTTTCCAGGCTCGCCGACAGCGCAGGCTGGATAACCAACATCGGCACAGTAGCCGAGTACTACAACTGGCAGGCGCAGACCTACCTCGGTCTTGACCCTGATACCCAGAAGATCGTCCAGGCGAGCGATTCCTCGACCACACTGGCGCTGGTACAGAACGGCGGAGCTTCCGCAATAGTTGCCAGCGGCTCCCAGGCTGACAAGGTTGAGGAGTTTGGCTGGGTCAAGGCGGCTGACGCGAAAGACGTGAATATCCACATCTCTGCTTACCTCATCACCACCAAGGATTTTGCAGAGGCAAACACCGACCTCCTCGCGGATTATCTGACCGCGCTGAATGAGAGCGTGCAGTACCTCAACGACCATCTGGACGAGTCCGCTAAGGCTATCGCAGAGCGCTTCGGCGTTGACGAGGAGATATTCAAGTCCAACTGGGCACAGTACAACATCAAATTCGGGCTTTCCGAAGAAGGCGCTGCGAACCTCGACAGTGTAAACGCATGGGCGTTCGAGCACAACAAATTCCCGACAGAATACAACATCAGACGGTTCTATTTCAAGGACGCAGCAGAAAAGGCATTCCCCGACAACACGGACGTTGACCTTTCAAGTGTAAATAATTAAGGAGGAGATCACAATGGGTTATCCGAGCATTTTCCCTACAGGAGTTACGATTTTCAATAAGGACAAGGCATACGGCGGCTATACTATTTTCCCGTCCACAAAGGGCGCGCTGCTTATCGACATGAACGGCAACGAGGTCAAGCTCTGGGCAGGTCTGGGAGGTTTCCCGAACAAGATCCTCCCCGGCGGGTATGTAATGGGCACCACCGGGACCCGCAACGGCAAGTACGCTTTCCAGGATCAGCTCGACCTTGTTCAGGTAGACTGGGACGGTCACATCGTCTGGAAGTTCGACAAGACCGAATTAGTTGCTGACCCCGGCAAGGAACCTGTCTACATGGCGCGTCAGCACCACGATTTCCAGCGCGAGGGCAGCACTGTAGGCTACTACTACCCCGGCGGAGAGCCCAGGACCGACAGCGGCAACACGCTGATACTCACACATGAGAACCTCTACAATCACAACATCTCCGACAAGCGCCTTATCGACGACAAGATAATCGAAGTCGACTGGGAGGGCAATATCCTCTGGAGCTGGCGCGCTTCCGACCACTTCGACGAGCTGGGATTCGACGAAGCCGCAAAGAACGTGCTGTTCCGCAACCCCGGTATCCACGGCGAAGCCGGCGGCGACTGGATGCACATCAACAATTTCTCCACCCTCGGCGAAAACAAGTGGTACGATGCCGGAGATACACGCTTCCACCCGGACAACATCATCTTTGACGCCCGCAACTCCAACATTCTCGGAATAATCGAGAAGTCCACCGGAAAGATAGTATGGCGCGTAGGTCCCGACTTCAACGAGAGCGAAGCTACCAAGAAGCTCGGCTGGATAATCGGTCAGCACCACCTGCACATGATACCCAAGGGACTTCCCGGCGAGGGCGACCTGCTGGTATTCGACAACGGCGGCGAGGGCGGATACGGTGTTCCGAATCCCGCTTCCCTTACCGGCGTGAACAACGCGCACCGTGATTATTCCAGAGTGCTCCAGTTCAATCCGGTTACGCTGGAGATAACCTGGCAGTACACTCCGCTGGAAGGTGGAAACTTCCTGTTCAGCGACGCTTCAAAGTTCTACAGTTCCTATATCAGCTCAGCGCAGCGCCTGCCCAACGGCAACACGCTGATAACCGAAGGCTCCGACGGACACCTCATCGAGGTAACTCCGGAACACGAAATAGTCTGGGAATACATAAATCCGTATTTCAAGACGCTCGGCGGCAACTTCAAATGCAATATGATCTACCGTGCATATCGTGTTCCCTATGAGTGGATCCCGCAGCTTGAGAAGCCGGTGGAAACCTCCATCGAGCCGCTGGATATCAAGACATTCAGAGTTCCTGGCGCGGCGACCGGCGAAGCGGCAGCAACCGCAGTGGACGGTATCGACCCTGCCAAGGAGATAGGTCTGACCGGCTCCAACAGCGAGGACGATGAGGACGAGAGGATTGACTTCTGCGTTGCTTCTGTCAATAAGAAAGATATTGAGAATAAGTAAAGGTCACCTCTAAAGATAATTGAAAACGGCTCCGGTCATGCGTTGACCGGAGCCGTTTTGTCTGGCGACGCCTTTAGGAGTAAGCCCTAATTAATAATAGCAGGAACTATTAACTAGCAGCACTAACTGGGGAGTCAAGGGGGGACGAGTCCCTCCTTGCGGGTCGAGGGCAGAGCCCTCGCTTCGCCGTCTGTGACGGCGAAATAAAGCTGCGCACTAGCGCAGCAATTCCATGCGAAGCACGGAATAACGAAAAAAGCGCTAAAGGGGTGCAGGGGCTAGGGGAGACAAACGGAACGTTTGTCCTAGACAAGAGTTTTCCCCCGCTGG
>CAKSHG010000018.1 GCA_934456315.1 uncultured Oscillospiraceae bacterium
TTTTATCCGAGTATCATGCGGAGGTCGTCCTCCGGAGTAGTTGCGGCGCGCAGGCTGAATTCACTCTGCAATACTTCCAGCACTGCCGGGGAAACGAACGCCGGAATTGTCGGACCGAGAATGATGTTTTTCAGCCCGAGGTACAGCAGTGAAAGCAGAATGCAGACCGCTTTCTGCTCATACCAGGAGAGCACCAGCGTGAGCGGCAGGTCGTTCACTCCGCAGCCGAAAGCCTCTGCGAGCGCGGAGGCGACCCGGATAGCGCTGTAGGAGTCGTTGCACTGTCCCATGTCGAGAATACGCGGGATTCCGTCGATGTCGCCGAGGTCCATGTCGTTCAGGCGGTATTTCCCGCAGGCGAGGGTCAGTATCAGCGTATCCGGGGGAGTCAGCCGGGCGAAGTCGCTGTAGTAGCTGCGGCTTGGGGAGGCTCCGTCGCAGCCTCCTATCAGGAAGATGTGGCGTATTTTTCCCGCCCTGATGAGATGAATGATCTTTTCGGCGTGTTTCAGTACGGCGTTGTGCGCGAAGCCGGTCGTCACCTTGTGACCGCCGTTCATTCCCGTCATCTGCTTGTCCTCGTCGTATCCGCCGCACTCTATCGCCTTTTTGATGACCGGAGTGAAATCCTTGTCCGCTCCGATGTGGGTCACTTCGGGGTAGGATACCACCGAGGTCGTGAACACACGGTCGGCGTAGCTTTCACGCAGCGGCATGAGGCAGTTGGTGGTGAACAGTATCGGCGCGGGAATGTTGTGGAATTCCGACTGCTGATTCTGCCAGCCAGTGCCGAAATTGCCCTTGAGCTGCGGGTGCTTTTTCAGCTCCGGATAGCCGTGGGCAGGGAGCATCTCGCTGTGGGTGTAGATGTTGATGTCCTTTCCGTCAGTCTGCTCGAGCAGCAGCTTCATGTCGTGCAGGTCGTGACCGCTCACAACGATGAACGGACCTTTCTCGATGGTGAGCGGCACCTCCGTCGGAACAGGGTCGCCGTAGGCTTCAGTGTTGGCGTGGTCGAGCAGCTCCATGCATTTCAGGTTGATGGCTCCGGTCTTGAGCACCAGCGGGAGCAGCACGTCCTGCGGCTCGTCCTCGCCGAGGTGATAGAGCGCTTCGTAGAAATACGCGTCGACCTCCTTACAGGTCTTTCCCAGCACCCGGGCGTGGTAGGCGTAGGCCGCCATGCCCTTCAGCCCGAACAGTATCAGGGATTTCAGCGAGCGGATATCCGCGTTGCCGTCCCAGATTTCCGGCATGGAGTAGTCCTCGTATTTTTCGGCGGACAGGCGGTGTTTTTCCTGCTCTATCTCGGTTTTGATGGTTTTTATTGTGGAATTGTTGAAATTTACGTTGGTGATGGTGGTGAAAAGCGCTTTCTCGACCAGCGCGTCGGTGGACTCGGTGGGTCTGCCGTTTTTGGCTGCTCGAGCAAGTCCGATGAGCGCTCCGATTATCTCGTCCTGGTAGTTTGCGGTGTCCGCCTTTTTGCCGCAGACTCCCGCCTTGCCTTCGCAGCCGGTGTTGTGCGCGGTCTGCTGGCACTGGAAACAAAACATGTCTTTCATTGTAGGTATCCTTTCTGTTTTGATTTGTGGGCTGTGGGTATTATTCCCGGATTTATTTCGTTGATTCATCGGAGAAAAAAGTTCTTGCTATTGCAGAAAAGCTTGAAATATGCTACAATATATAAATAGAGGTGATCATATGAAAAAGTACATAGCAGCGATGGCATTGCTATCTATAGTATTGATGGCAGGGTGCAGCGGAAACGCTTCCAGCCAGCCTGAAAGCAGCTCGCAGACTGATGAACCGACTGCGGAAGTCGTGGTAACTTCAGCAACGAGCGCCGCCCCGACCGAGCAGCCGGAGGAGCTTCCCGAAACCGAAGCGGTTCCCGAGCAGACCGAAACCACGACTGCCGTGCAGACCGAACCTCCGCAGGAAACGACCGCCGCGGAGAATCCCGGCAACTACATTGCCGACTGGATATACGGAACCTGGAGCATGGTCAGTGCAAATGGTCAGGAGTATTGGGATTTTGCGTTTGAAAACGGGCTTACAGAGCAGTCGCAGCTTGAATTCAACAGCGAGGAAGTCCTGGTCAGAAATGGCAATGTAGGGGTCGAGCTGGAGTATAACTATGCCATAACGGACGCAGGAGCTGATATATATTACAGCTGGGGCGAGAAAATCGTGACGCTCATTTATGACCCGTCGGCTGACACTCTTACGATGGTATATGACGGCGATGAGGCGGGGAATGTTGCTGTATATAAGCGCGGCGAGTATCCCCAGTCCACGGGGCTTGACTACATCGCCGACTGGATATACGGCACCTGGGAAGTTATCAGCATAGACGGACAGGAATACTGGGACGATGAAGATCAGAAACTTGAGATGACCTTCACGGCGAACGGCGTTGACGTCACAAGAAACGGCGAAGTCCTCGTGACGATGAGCTACCGCATTACCGACGAGGGCGCGGAGCTTCGCGACACAGACGGCGCTGTTTACCCGGTGGTCTATTCCCCGGCGGACGACACGCTGACCATTTTAGGGAATGGGTACACCGAAGTTTTAAAGCGCGTAACTGATACGAGCTCCAATTGACGAACAATAATTTCCAGGGTTGTACAGCAGCTGTAATTTGTAAACGGTTTCATGATTGCATTTCATAATTTTGTAAATTTGAACAGTATTCTTTTAACACTTGTTGATAAAGTTTGTGCCAACAGCCGAAAGTAGCTGCGGAGTAGTTGACAAAGCTGAAGTCTTGTGCTATAATTCCTCATGTTGTGAAACTGCCGTTTTCTGGCAGATGTTTACAACGACGATAGATATATTTTGAGGAGAAACTACAATGACTAAGTTTACAAAGATCACTGCAGCTATCGTAGCTGCCGCAGCAGTTCTGTCTTTCGCAGGCTGCAGCAATAACACTTCTTCCGCTTCCGAGTCCTCCAGCGCTGCTTCTGACGCTTCCACTGCTTCCACCGCAGAGGCTGCAAAGACCGCTGAGGCTGCTGCTCCTGCTACCGCAGAGGCTGCACAGACCGCTGAGGTTGCTGCTCCCGCTACTGCTGAAGCTCCCGCATTCGATGTTTCCGCTATGTACGGCGACTGGGTTCTCGGTGCGATCAACGATGGCACCAATACAATGAGCGTTGCTGATTTCGCAGCTGCAAACAATGTTTCTGCTGAGGACACTCTGATCTACGTTAATATCGATGAGAACGCCTACAACAGCCTGGCTATGGGCGTTGAAGGAAACTATTCCTACACTGTAACTGAAAATGGCATCACTGTTGATTTAGACGGCATGGAGCTTCCCGTATCCTACGATGCTGAAAGCGACATCTTCGCATACGGCGTAGCTGTTGGCGACGTTACTTACAAGTATGTATTCATGAGAAACACTGACGACGCTGCTGCTTCCACCGCTGAGGCTGCTGCAACTGCACAGGCTGTTGTTACCGCTGAGGGTTGATCCGCTTAGTGATTCAGTTGAATTAAATACATCTGCCCGGACGTTACGCCCGGGCTTTTGTTTAACGGTTGACAACCGTCGGGATTTGTGGTACAATATTCTCCGTACAGAACAGGAGGAGAATCATGAAAAAATTTTTTAAGGCGCTTGCGCTTGCAGCAGTCATTACGGCGGTCTGCACGGCTTGCAGCCGTTCGATAGATACCGCAAAGATAGAGGGAAACTGGGTCTGCACGACGGATTCCGGCGAGCAGATACGCGTGACCCTCACCGACCGCACGTTCACCCAGTCCAGCGGCGATACGACCGGAGAAACCCTGAAATACGAGCGCACTTCCGACGGCGTGAACGTCAAATCTCCGGACGGAAAGGCGCTGCTGAAGCTCACCTACAGCGAGCAGGACGGCACCATCTCCTACACCGTGAACGGCGCGGACGGTTCTGAGCTTACCTACACCTTTACAAGAGAAGCGGAGTAGTGCACCGCCAAAAACCGCATAATGCTGCGTATTCGGGCAATATCCGCCGGAATACGCAGTTTTTTTTACCCGGATACTTGAAAAATCTCCGGATATGCGCTATAATATACAATGTATATTTGTGTACAGGATTGAGATTTAAGGAGATTTTATGTTTCGAGGACCGCTTATAGAATTATTCATGCTTTTATTTTCCGGCAATGTCAGCGAATCTGACGTAGTCAGCGTTGTGCTGTCGGTGTTTTCCGTGCTGGTCATCATTTTTGTGGTGTTCCCGATACACGAGTGCGCCCACGGTCTGATGGCGAAGATACTCGGCGACGACACCGCGGAACGTCAGGGACGGCTCACGCTGAATCCGTTCGCGCATATCGACGTGATGGGCGCCGTCATGATGATGCTGTTCCGCATTGGCTGGGCGAAGCCTACGCCGGTCAATATCCGCAACTGCACCAAGGTCAAGCCCCGCACCGCGCTGGCGCTGACCTCCCTTGCGGGACCCCTCGCGAATATCCTGCTTAGCTACGTCATGATCATTATATATAAGATAGTACTCATCAACCTCACTACCACCACAGGAGCGTACATCGCCCTCGGACTGTACTACACCGCGCAGATCAACGTTTACCTTGCGGTGTTCAATCTGGTGCCGATCGCGCCGTTCGACGGATTCAACATTCTCGCAAGCTTCCTGCCGGGAAAGGCTGTGTACTTCATGCAGAAGAATCAGCAGATAATTTACTGGGTGTTCTTCGCGCTGCTGATGTTCGGCGTGCTGACGGTTCCGTTCGGGCTTGCCTGCAACGGTATCATATGGCTGCTGGACAAGGCTTCGTTCTTCCTCGGGTGACGCATGGAGGGACTTAGCTTTAAGCTTGAGATATTCGAGGGACCGCTCGACGCGCTGCTCGCGCTGATACAGAAGCACAAGCTGAATATCCAGGATATCGAGATAAGCGTGCTGCTGGACCAGTTCATGCTCTATCTTAACAGAATGGCGGAGGCTGACCTCGAGGTGACCTCCGACTTCCTGGAGATGGCGGCGCGGCTCATCATGATAAAATCCGCGGCGCTCCTCCCACGGGAGGAAGCCGAGCAGATGAAGCGCGAGCTCCAGGGCGCGCTCATCGAATACGCGCTGTGCAAGACCATGGCGGAGCGCCTTAAAAAGCGCTACCTCGGCGACGTTGTGTTCGTCAGGGAGCCGATGGAGCTCGACATCGACAAGTCCTACCACAAGCTCCACCAGCCGGAGGAGCTGATGCTCGCCTACAGCGCGCTTAACGAGCGCACCCGCAGAAAGGCGAGCTACCGTCCGCGCTCGATACGCCCTATCGTTGCCAAGAGCTACGTTACGGTGTTCACCGGGATAGTCGCGGTGCTGAAAAGCCTTCGCAGGAACGGTACCGTCAATATGGACGAGCTATACAGGGGACAGCCCCGGTCGCGTACCGTGGCGACGTTCCTTGCGATACTGGAGCTGTCGAAAGAGGGAAGAATATTCATATCCGAGGACGGGAACAGCGTAAGGCTTCGCAGGAAGTCCGACGATGAGCGACCCGCAGAAACGGAGGGGGCAGAGCAGTGAAATTCAGCGAAGGAATGGCGGTAATAGAAGCCGTGCTGTTCGCATGCGGCGAGCCGATAGACGCGGAAAAGCTCTCCGCCGCCTGTGAGATAGAAAAGGACACCGTCCTGAAAATGATAGACCGCCTGAACGACAGGTACAGCGAAAACGGCAGCGCGTTCCGGATAAACCGGCTCGGCGACAGCTACCAGATGATGACGCAGCCGGAGTTCGCTCCGTACATCAAGACCGCGCTGGAAACGCGCCGTCAGGTGCCGCTGTCGCAGGCTGCGATGGAAGTACTGGCGGTGGTCGCGTACAATCAGCCGGTCACCAAGAGCTTTGTGGAGCAGGTGCGCGGAGTGGACAGCTCCGGCGTCGTCAACAGCCTTGTGGAGCGCGACCTGCTCGAGGAATACGGAAGGCTCGACCTCCCGGGACGTCCCATAGCCTACAAGACTACGGAGAATTTCCTGCGGTGCTTCGGGCTTACCGACATCAAGGGGCTTCCGGCGATACCGGACAGCACCGACCAGATAGACCTTGATGAATTCGACGAGATGAGTTTCAGCGGCAGCGACTGATGTTCGGGCAACTGACGGAGGTGAGGGAATGGGCTGGATAATTGCGGGCGCGATAATCGCGTTCGTTCTGATTCTGCTGATGACCTCGGTCAGGGTGCGTTTCGACTACGCCGACCCCGGGGAGCTTCGCCTGAAAATAAGCTGGCTGTTCGTTACGCTGGTGCGGGTCCCTGCGAAAACAAAGAAGCAGAAACGCCGCGACAAAAAGGCGGAAAAGGACGTAAAGTCAGCCGCAGAGGACGCAGCAGAGGCTGAAAAAGCCGCTGGTTTCGCCGGTGAAAATCCGCAGCCGCTGAATGAAAGCGGCAGCGCTGCAAAGACTAAACCGCAGAAACAGGGCAGCACCCCGAAATCATCGAAGCAAGTCAAAACTGCGAAACCCAAGGACCAGAAGCTGACCATAAGCGACATTTTCGCGCTGGTGAAACTGGTGTGGGACAGCCTCGGGAAACCGCTGAAGCGCCTGCTGAAAGCGACCCGAATAAACGGGTTCCGGCTTGCGATAGAGGTCGGCGGCGACGACGCGGCGGAAGCGGCCATCAGGTTCGGAAGGACCAACATGGCGGCGGGGACCGCGCTGGCGTTCCTGGACGGGTGCTTTACCCTCCGGGAGCCGACGTTCGATATAACCTGCAAATTCAACGGAGAAGATACCCGCACGGAGTGCGGCTTCACTGCCAGACTGACGCTGATAGCGGCGCTGGCGTTCCTGTTCTGGGTGGCAGGCAGGCTGGTAAGGAACTACATGTCCCGCAAGGACGCGGCGGCAGCAGTTGAAAAGTTGAGAAAGTAACATTATATAGACCTGAAAGGAGTTTTTATCATGTCAAATGCAATCGAAGGAGTTCTGGGCGTATCAATGGAGAAGATCCGCGAGATGGTGGACGTCAACACAATTATCGGCGACCCTATTTCCGCGCCTAACGGAACTACGATAATCCCGGTTTCCAAGGTGTCGTTCGGATTCGCTTCCGGCGGAAGCGACCTGCCTGCCCAGGCGGCTGAAAAGTTCGCGGGCGGCGCTGGCGCGGGCGTTACAGTAAAGCCGCAGGCGTTCATCGTTATCAAGGCGGACGGCGACGTTGAGCTGATGGAGCTCGGCGGCGCAGGCAAGACCAGCCCGCTGGAGGGCGTAGTCGAGGCTATCCCGGGCGTTATCGGCAAGATAAAGGACCTCGTAGGCAAGAAAAACTCCGACCCCGAGGACGACGCTGAATAAAATCCGCCTGAACTGCGCATGCTATGATGGAAGAAATTTCATCAGAAAGGCGCAGTTAAATGAAACGATTTTTAAGAATATCCACGGCTCTGCTGACTGCATGCGCAGTATCTGCGGCGGTCAGCGCGGCTGCCTCGACGGCTCCGGAGAATATTTCGGCGGTGAGCGCCATCGTCATTGAGGCGGAAACCGGCACCTCCCTCTGGGAGAAAAACGCCGATGAACACCGCGCGATGGCGAGCACCACTAAAATAATGACCGCCCTGCTGACTATCGAGGCGGGCGACCTCGACCGTGAATTCACGGTCGACCCGCTCGCGATACTTGTTGAGGGCACTTCGATGGGGCTTCGCGAGGGCGACCGCGTTTCCAGGCGCGACCTGCTCTACGGGATACTCCTGCCCTCCGGCAACGACGCCGCGAATGCGGCGGCGGTTTCGGTCAGCGGAAGTATCAGCGCGTTCGTCAGGCTGATGAACTCCCGGGCGAAGGAGCTGGGGCTTTCCGACACGCAGTTCGTCACGCCCTCCGGGCTGGACGCGCAGGGGCACTACACCACGGCGAGAGATTTGGCAAGGCTGACGGCGTTCGCAATGAAGAACGAGGTGTTCCGCGAGGTGGTCTGCTGCCAGTCGGCAACGGTCGAGTTCGGGAACCCTCCGGCGCCGCGCACTCTGTACAACTCCAACAAAATGCTCAGGCGCTATGACGGCGCGATAGGCGTCAAGACCGGATTCACCGACAACGCGCGGCGCTGCCTTGTTTCAGCGGCGCAGCGCGGCGGAGTGACTCTCATCGCGGTCACGCTCAACGCCGGGGACGACTGGAACGACCACACCAAAATGCTGGACTACGGTTTCACGCAGGTACGGGCGTATCCTCTTGAAACCGCCTGCACGAACAGAGTGGCGGTCGCCGGAACGGGGCAGAGCGTCGGAGTCCACGCAGAACCGCGCACGCTGGCGCTTACTCCGGAGCAGCGCACCCGGCTCACCCGGGAGGTGTACCTGCCCGGATTCGTCTACGGAAGCGTGGAGCGGGACAGGGAACTGGGGAAGATACGTTTCCTGCTTGACGGGCAGACTGTTGCGGAATGTCCGCTGCTGGCGGATTCCGCAGTGGAAGTGCCGGAGAGCGGGCCGGGATTCTTCGAAAGTATCCTGGCAAGGCTGGGGATTTTTGTGTAGCTTTTTTGCGCAGTGATGCGCTGATTCCGCCCGGGAGGGCGTACATAGAGAGGATAAATATGGAAAAAGTAAGAATTCAAAAGATCATCGCAGACAGCGGAAGATGCTCCCGCAGAAAGGCGGAGGAGCTTATCTCCGCCGGAGTGGTAACTGTCAACGGCAGACCCTGCTCGCTCGGCGACAAGGCGGACCCGTACAACGACCTGATATGCGTGGAGGGCGAGGAGATAGCCGCGGAGCGCGCAGAAAAGCGCTACATCATGCTGAACAAGCCGCGCGGCTACGTTACCTCCATGGCGGACGAGATGGGCAGAAAGGTCGCCTCCGACCTGCTGACCGACGTACCGGAGCGCGTTTACCCGGTGGGACGTCTGGACCGCAATTCCGAGGGACTGCTGATATTCACGAACGACGGCGAGTTCGCGAATGACATCATGCACCCGTCAAAGCACGTTCCCAAGACCTACCGCGTCACCATCGACGGCATGGTGACCGAGGATCAGCTCTCCCGGCTTATGTCCGGCGTGGAGCTGGACGACGGCGTTAAAACGCTGCCCTGCACGGTGGAGGTGCTGTCGGAGGCTCCGGAAAGAACGGTGCTGCGCTTCGTTATCAAGGAGGGCAGGAACCGCCAGATACGCCGCATGTGTACCGCAGTCGGTCTGGAAGTCGGCAGGCTGCGCCGTATCGCGATCGGCGGCGTAAAGCTCGGAATGCTCAAGCCCGGCGCCTACCGCGACCTGACCAAGGACGAGCTGCGTTCTCTGCGCGCTTCCGTCGGAAAAGGTCAGAAAAAGAGAGGAAAATGATTTATACATTCAAGCGATGATTTGAGATGTATTAAGATTTGTTGAAATTGACAAAAAATTAACCATTTGATACAATGGTTTTAATGCATAAGATAAAAAATGCAAAAATCTCGGATTTTCACTTGAGTTTTCATATTCAATGTAGTATAATTATTGTGGATAAATTTTAATTAAGACGGGGCAGCTATGTCTGCGCCGATCTCAATAGCAGGTATGGAGGAGATAAAATGGCGTTTTCAAAGACACTGGCTGAGATGGAACAGAACGTTCCTGACAGCGACGCAAGAAAAAAACTTAATGCCCTCTTCGATGAGGACAGCTTTACCGAGCTTGACAAGTTCCTGTCGGCTGACGGCGCTGTAGGCAGCGTTGTTTCCGGCTACGGCACAGTTAACGGCGCGACCGCTTACGCTTACGCGCAGGACGTTTCCGTCAAGGGCGGCGCAGTCGACAAGAGCGCGGCTCTCAAGATCAAGAAGCTGTATGAGCTGGCTGCAAAGAACGGCGCTCCCGTTGTCGCAGTTTTCGACAGCAAGGGCGGCGATATCAACGAGGGTATGGAAGTGCTCGCTGATTACGGCGACATCATCAAGGCTTCCGCTGCAATTTCCGGCGTGGTTCCGCAGATCGCGGTCATCACCGGCGTATGCGCAGGCGCAGCCGCAGTTATCGCTTCCATGGCTGACGTTACAATCATGACCGAGAAGGCAGAGCTGTTCCTGAACGCTCCGTTCAACACACCCGACGGCAAGCTCGAGGGCGCAGGCAAGGCTGCAAACGCTGCCAAGTCCGGCGTTGCCGACATTCTTGCAAAGGACGACGATGACGCCATCGCCAAGGCTAAGAAGCTGGCTGCTATCCTCCCTGCAAACAACATTTCCCTCGCAGGAAACGATGATTTCGCAGAGAACGACGCCGCTGTTTCCGCTTCCATGAAGGGCGCGGATCTCGTTGCCGCACTGGCTGACAAGAATTCTGTCGTTGAGCTCGGCGCTGAATTCGGCACCGCAGCCTACACCGCTGTTGCAAGCGTAAACTGGGCTACTGTTGCATTCGTAGCGACCGACAAGGCTGCAAAGCTCACCGCTGCTGACTGCGCAAAGATCGCCAGATTCGTTCAGCTCGCTGACGTGTTCTCTATCCCGGTAGTTACTGTTGTGAACACCGAGGGCTTCGAGGCTTCCAGCGCAGCAGAGCTTGCAGGCTCCGTCCGCGACGCCGCTAAGCTTGCGCAGGTCTACGCGTCCGCTACCACCACCAAGATCAACCTCATCACAGGCAAGGCTATCGGCGCCGCTTACGCTGCATTCGACAGCGCAGACATCTCCTACGCATGGGAGAAGGCTGTTATCGCTCCGATGAACCCCGAGGCTGTAAAGGCATTCATGGGCGAAGAAACCGATACAACTCCGTTCAAGGCTGCTTCCCTTGGCATGATCGACGGCGTTATCGCTGCCGAGGATACCAAGCAGGCTGTTGCTTCCGCTGTTGACCTCTGCTCCAGCAAGAGAGTAGTTGCTCCCACCAGAAAGCACGTTAATTTCGTATTTTAAT
The DNA here is from genome assembly GCA_934456315.1 of uncultured Oscillospiraceae bacterium. Classification (GTDB taxonomy): domain Bacteria; phylum Bacillota; class Clostridia; order Oscillospirales; family Ruminococcaceae; genus CAG-115. The sequence continues at coordinate 10,887 of CAKSHG010000018.1, forward strand.
TAAAACATAGAGAGGTTTTTGACATGAAAAGATACACTATCACAGTAAACGGCAACGCATACGATGTAACTGTTGACGAGGCTGACGGCTCCGCTGCCCCCGTTGCAGCAGCTCCCGCTCCCAAGAAGGCAGCTCCCGCAAAGAAGGCTGCTGCTCCCGCAGGCGCACAGGGCAACGCTTCCATCAACGCTCCGATGAACGGCACTATCGTTGACGTTAAGGTCAAGGTAGGCGACAAGGTTTCCAACGGTACTGTTATCGCAGTTCTCGAGGCTATGAAGATGGAGAACGATATCGTTTCCGACAGAGATGGCGTTGTAGCTTCCATCAACGTTGGCAAGGGCGACGCTGTTGAAACCGGCGCTGTTGTTGCGACCCTGAATGCGTAATTTTTAAGGAGAACAGAAATGGCAAAATTAAAGATAACTGAAACCGTTCTTCGTGACGCGCACCAGTCCCTGCTTGCCACAAGAATGTCCATGGACGAAATGCGTCCTATCCTCTCCGAGATGGATAAGATCGGATTCTACTCCGCAGAGTGCTGGGGCGGTGCAACATTCGACTCCTGCATACGCTTCCTTGACGAGGATCCCTGGGAAAGACTCCGTATCCTTAGAAAGGAAATGCCGAACACCAAGCTCCAGATGCTGTTCAGAGGACAGAACATGCTGGGCTACCGTCACTACGCTGACGACCTTGTAGAGTATTTCGTACAGAAGTCCATTGCAAATGGTATCGACATTATCCGTATCTTCGACGCACTGAACGATATCCGCAACCTCGAAACCGCTATCAAGGCGGCAAAGAAGGAGCAGGGTCATGCACAGGTAGCTATCTCCTACACCCTCGGCGAGGTATTCACACACGAGTATTACATGAACTACGCAAAGCAGATCGAGAATGCCGGCGCAGATTCCATCTGCATCAAGGATATGGCTGCTCTGCTGACTCCTTACGAGGCTGCAAGCCTCGTAAAGGATCTCAAGGCTACCGTAAAGATCCCGATCCAGCTGCACACTCACTATACTTCCGGTCTGGCTTCCATGTGCATCATGAAGGCTGTCGAGGCTGGCGTTGACGGCGTTGATACCGCTATGTCCCCGCTCGCGCTCGGTACTTCCCACGCTCCGACCGAGTCCATCGTTGCAACATTCCAGGGCACCGAGTACGACACAGGTCTTGACCTCGTTAAGCTCAACGAGATCCGCGACTACTTCATGAAGCTCCGTAAGAAGTACATCGACAGCGGTCTGCTGGATCCCTCCATGCTGGCTACCAACACCAACGCGCTGATCTATCAGGTTCCGGGCGGAATGCTGTCCAACCTGCTGTCCCAGCTCAAGCAGGCTGGCAAGGCTGATCAGCTCGAGGCGGTTCTCCAGGAAGTTCCGCGCGTTCGTAAGGATTCCGGATTCCCGCCCCTCGTTACACCTACCTCCCAGATCGTTGGTACACAGGCTGTGTTCAACGTTATCACCGGCGAGCGCTACAAGACCGTTACCAAGGAGTTCAAGGGTCTCGTTAAGGGCGAATACGGCAAGACTCCTGTCGCTATCGATCCCGAGTTCCAGAAGAAGATCCTCGGTGCAGAGGAGCCCATCACCTGCCGTCCTGCTGACCTGCTCAAGCCCGAGTTCGACGTAATGAAGGAAGAGGTAAAGCAGTACGTTGAGAACGCTTCCGTTGAGGACGTGCTCACATACGCTATGTTCCCGAAGGTTGCTCCGAAGTTCTTCGAGAAGCGCCGCGACAGACAGGTAGGCATCGACGCAGAGCATGCTGACAAGACCAACAAGGTCCACCCCGTCTGATAAGTGAATAATCACGCCCCGCAGCTCCGGCTGCGGGGTTTTTGTAATCAACCGTAAAATATGCGTATTGTCGAAAATGCATAAATAATGTGAATTTGAAGTGAAAAACGGGTGAGCTGGCAATGCATAATGGAGGTCCCGTGAGCGTGATTAGAATAGGAAATGCAGTAAAAATGCGGTGGTATCGTTTACAATAGGGTTTCATTGATTTTTCGGCGAATTGCACAAATGAAAGATTACAAAGTGGTTACAAAACGGTTACAGAATCCGTAACAACTGGGTAAAGACATCTAATGCACGTTGCCAAAACCGCATTAACTCGCGGATAAATTAAGTTAACAAGGAAATTAATAAAAAATACGCAACTCTTGACAAGCTATTGTCAATATCAACAAGAGCGCAAAATTGAAAACGTTTTCCCATTTTTTCTGTTAAAAAAGTTCTAAAAAAGGGGTTGAAAAATAAAATGATTTATGATAAACTTACAAATGTAATCAAGGAGCGGTAATTGAAACGCTTCAGACAGAGTATAATTACCCCGAGAAACCTTGATGATTTATTCAGTTCCTTCGGGAACAAAATGAAACCTATTTTGGGAGGAAAAATCTATGAAGAAGAGAATTTTAGCAGCTCTGCTCGCATCTGCTGCAGTTCTGTCCTTTGCTGGCTGCTCCAGCAACACAACAAGCTCCAGCACACCTGCTGACTCCAGCTCTGCTGCTGACGAGTCCAGCACACCTGCTGCTGACTCCAGCGCTGCTGAGGATTCCAGCGCAGCTGAAGACTCCAGCACACCCGCTGCTGAGGCTAACGATTCCGCTAAGACTGCTGGTACCGGTATCACCGTAAGCGAGAGCGAAGGTAAGGTATTCAACATCTACGCTTGGAACGAAGAGTTCAAGGGCTTCTTTGAGAAGTACTACACCGTTCCTGAGGGAATCACAGTTAACTGGGTAATCAATCCTTCTGACGACGGCGTTTACCAGGATAAGCTCGACGCTGCTCTCCAGGCACAGGCTACCGCAGCTGCTGATGACAAGGTTGATATGTTCCTTGCAGAGGCTGACTACATCATCAAGTATGTAAACTCCGACTACACAATGGACGTTTCCAAGATCGGCGTTTCCGCACTCGACACTGAGTACAAGTACACTGTAGACGCTGCTACCGATACAAGAAACGGCCAGCTCAAGGGTGTTTCCTTCCAGTGCTGCCCTGCTGCCCTGATCTACAGACGCTCCATCGCAGAGGCTGTTCTCGGTACTTCCGAGCCCTCTGAGGTTCAGGCTAAGCTCTCCGACTGGACAAAGTTCAACGAAGTTGCTAAGCAGGCTAAGGAACTCGGTTACTACATGACCGCTTCCTATGTTGAGACTTTCAGAACCTTCTCCAACAACGCAGGCTCCGCTTGGGTTGACGCTGACAACAACCTCGTTATCGACGATGTATTCAACCAGTGGATCGACCAGGCTTACGACTTCGTTCAGAACGAGTACACCTTGACCTCCGATGTTTGGGGCGATGAGAAGAACCAGCAGATGTTCGCAGACGGCAAGACCATGTGCTTCTTCGGCCCGGCTTGGTACTACAACTTCTGCATGGGCAACGCAATGGATCCCGATAAGGGCTGCTCCGGCGACTGGGCAATCGTACAGGGTCCGCAGGCTTACTTCTGGGGCGGCACATGGCTGCTCGCAGCAGAGGGCTCTGATAACCCCGAGATGCTCGCAGACGTATTCAACGCATTCACCGCTAACGAGGACATCTGCTCCAAGCTCGTTGAGAATGAATCTCAGTTCACCAACAATACCAATGTAAACCAGAAGTATGCCGAAGATCCGAACTACGGCAATGCATTCCTCGGTGGTCAGAACGATACCGCTATCTTCGTTGAGCTTGCTAAGAACATCAAGTTCGAGAACAAGACTCAGTACGATCAGCTCCTCAGCGAGGGCCTGCCTAAGTACATGCTCGACTACTTCACTGGCGAAGTTTCCAAGGACGAGGCTCTTGCTAACTTCTACAGCTTTGTAAACGACAAGTATCCTGCAATCGTAACTCCTTAAGTTGGCGTTTTAACAAAGTAATCTAGTCCTAAAAAAAAAAGAGGCGGGGCAGTCTTGCTTCACCTCTTTTTTACTAGGAAAATTTAGAGGAGAGGACCTAGGAATGGATAAGAAACATAAGTCGATCAGTTATGCAAAATGGGGTTACATATTTATAATACCGTTCCTCATTGTTTTTATTACTTGCCAGCTGATACCGCTTTTCAACACATTTTACAACAGCTTTTTTGAAAACTACAGAGATGGACTTGCACAGATCGGACCGAACTTTGTAGGGTTTGATAACTACATCAAGTTGTTCACTCCTAATAAAAGCGGTTCTATCAACATAGTCAACTATGCAGGCAATACAATGATCATGTGGATCATTGGCGCTATCCCTCAGCTCGTTTTCTCGTTACTTCTTGCAGTCATTTTCACGAGCGCAAGACTTAACATCAAAGGACAGACTTTCTTCAAGACAGTTATCTACATGCCTAACCTGGTAATGGCGTCGGCGTTCTCAATGCTGTTCTTCACACTGTTCTCCAATGTCGGACCTGTTAATCAGATCATCCTCGCAATGACGAACAATACATTCGAATTCTTCCGGAATCCTGTATCGACGCGCTGCATAATCGCGTTTATCAACTTCCTGATGTGGTTCGGTAATACTACGATACTGCTGATGGCTGGTATCATGGGTATCGACCAGAGCCTGTTTGAGGCTGCATCTATTGATGGTGCTACTTCTGGTCAGGTGTTCTTCAAGATCACACTTCCTCTGCTGATGCCGATCCTGCTTTATGTTGCGATCACATCTCTCATCGGTGGTCTTCAGATGTTCGATGTACCGCAGATCATCACTGCTGGTTCCGGCAGCCCGAATAACAGCTGTATGACTCTTATCATGTATCTTAACCGTCTGATAGGCAGCGGTTCCAAGAACTATGGTATGGGCGGTGCTGTTTCCGTTGTTATCTTTATACTGACCGGTGCGCTTAGCATGATCGTATTCAAGACAATGGTTACAAGCGACGACAAGCCGAAGAAAAAGGCAAAGAAGGTAAAGGAGGCTGTAAAGAATGGCTAATCCTAATGTAGCAAAGTACAAGGAAGAATCCAAGAGCTATCGTGCACAGCAGATGGTAACGAGAGTGCTCGCTTATATCTTCCTGGCTTTTGTAACTTTCCTTTCACTGTTCTCTTTCTATCTGCTGATTATCAACGGTTCACGTTCAAATGCAGAACTGCAGGCAGGTTTCACGCTGATACCGAGCACACATTTTGGCGATAACTTTATCACTGCTATCACTGATAACGCTCTGTTCTCGCTTCCTCGCGGTCTTTGGAACAGCTTCCTCATTGCTGCGTCCAGTGCTATCCTGACAACGTATTTCTCTGCGATGACAGCTTACGGTATCCATGTTTACGACTTCAAGGGAAAGAAGTTTATCCTTACCTTTATCCTTGCCGTTATGATGATCCCGACGCAGGTTTCTGCAGCAGGTTTCATTCAGCTTGTTAACCAGGTTCATCTGAACGATACCTACTGGCCGCTGATAATTCCGGCAATCGCTGCTCCAGCAATATTCTTCTACATGAAGCAATACATCGAGAGCTCCATGCCGCTTGAAGTTATCGAGGCTGCTCGAGTAGACGGCTCCAACGAGTTCCGCACATTTAATCTCATCGCGATCCCGATGCTCAAGCCGGCTTTCGCAGTACAGCTTATCTTCGGATTCGTTGCGTCCTGGAACAACTTCTTCACACCTGCGCTGGTTATTGACTCCTCTGACAACTGGACACTTCCTATTATGATGTCCATTCTTCGTTCTAAGATCAATTCCCAGAATGGTGACCTCGGCGAAGTTTACATGATGATCCTGATTTCGATCGTCCCTGTTGTAATTGTTTATCTGTTCCTCTCCAAGTTCATCGTTAAGGGCGTTGCTCTTGGCGCTGTAAAGGGCTAAACACAAATTATCCCCCGCCTTCGGACGGGGGATTTTTGCGCGTAAAAAAAGATCTCCGCTTTCCGGCGGAGGTCTTTTTTAAATTAAATGCTGTGCTTTACGCGGTCGGCTTCCTCGGCGCGCTTCGCGTTGTTGAAACGGTCGAGCGTCCCTACGAGGTAGCCTGTGATACGCCGGATACGCTCAAACGGCTGGTCGTTGAAGTGGTAGGTCGCGTTGACGTATTCGCCGTCTACATCGAAGTCGATCGCGGTTATGTGACGGTTCGGGTATTTTTTCAGCGCTGCCTCGGTGTAGTAGTCGATCTCCTGCTGGGGCAGAGTTCCTCCGGTTACGTTTATTTTCATGAAAGATCACCTCTTTTTCTGTAATAATAGTATATCACTATATATTGCGTTTGTCAACTGGTTTTTCTACAATATCTCCGCACTTTTTATCGGATTGCAGCCAGTAGACCACAACAAATCCGACGACCGTGCAGAGCATTCCGGCGGCGGTCTGGACCGCTCCCGCGCCGTGGGGGAGCAGCTCCCGCAGCGAGCCGAGCATGAATCCGAGGATCACGAGGTATGTTCCCCGGGGGTGGCTGTTGAACAGCATTTCGACCAGACGGGCAGTCAGGAATATCCCCGCCGCCGTACCAAGTGCAAGGGGGATAAGCGACAGCAGATCAAACGCGTTGAGCTTCTCCAGAACGTCGTCGTATATCCCGAGCATCAGCAGGAAGTGAGAGGCGCTTATTCCCGGGAGGACCAGCGCAGCCGCGAGGAGTATCCCGCCTGCCGCCTGGAGCAGCACTGCTGCGATCCCGTCCTTTTCCGGGGAGAATGTACCCTCCGGGAGAAGCGAGAGCAGCAGTACGGACGCTGCTCCGAGCAGGATCAGGGCAGTGTTCCCTCCGGTGAGCCGTCGTATTTCCGCTTTGCGGAATATCATCCGTATCCCGCCCGCGACCGCGCCGAGGAACAGGAACCTAAGCGGTACCTCCAGCGGCGTGGTCAGCAAAAATGAGATGAACCGCGCGATGAGAAGCACTCCTGCGCAGGCTCCGGCTGTGAATTTCAGCAGGAAAAGCAGGTTCTTCCGCGGGTCGGAAAAGGCGCGGCTGACTGCGGTTATCAGCTCGTCGTAAATCCCGAGGATCATTGCTGCGCAGCCGCCGCTGACTCCCGGGACCGTCATTGCGCCTCCGACGACAAGCCCGCTGAACATGGTTTTTAATGTATTCATGGTCGCTCCTTTCGCTCTGTAATATTATAGTATGTCCCGGGGCGGTTAAGAACTTTATCAGACGGATTGAAATTTTCGGGAAAATGTGATATAATCAGCTGATAGGAGTTGATATTATGCGCAGATCTGACAGAGAAATAACCGACCGTGAGGAGCTGCTTGAGGTCATCGCCGGGTGCGACGTATGCCGCCTTGCAATAAACGACGAGGAGGTACCGTATATCCTGCCGCTGAATTTCGGCGAGGAAGTCCGTGGGGACAAGCTGCTGCTGTATTTCCACGGCGCGGCGGAGGGCAGAAAGTACGAGCTTATAAGCCGCGACCCGCAGGTTTCCTTTGAGATGGACTGCTCCCACAGGATAGTGCTCGACGAGAGCCGTGGATACTGCACGATGGAGTACCGCAGCGTCATCGGCAGGGGAGTGCTGACCGAGGTGCCCGTGGAGGAAAGGCTCCGCGCGCTGACGCTGATAATGAAGCACTACCACCCGGAGCATACGGATTTCAGCCCGGCGGCGATTCCCCGGACGCGGGTGCTCTGCCTTGAGGTGACTTCCATGACCGGAAAGCGCCGCATGGTTTCAAAATAAAATGCAGAACAGGAAAATTTTTTTGAAAAAACACTTGCATTTTCTGTGATTATATGATATACTTGATTAGTATGATATCGCTTGTACAAAAATGTACATAATTATATGGAGGAATTTTAACCAATGGGTATTTTTGAAATAATCAGCGCGATAGTTCTTATAATTGCATGTGTGTTCA
>CAKSHG010000019.1 GCA_934456315.1 uncultured Oscillospiraceae bacterium
TCATTGATGTCAAACGCCTCTGCGATGACCGCGTTCGCGTCCGGGGTCTGCTTTATTGAATCTATTATCCCGCCGCGGTTGACCGATATCTGCTCGAACGGATCTATCGCCTTTTGAAGCACGTTTTCATGGTACTCCGTCAGCTTATCGCTAAGCGCCTGATAGAATTCGATCATCGGCGCGCTTGTGGATACGTCAGCGCTCGCGTCCGCGTAGTTTTTCAGGTCGACCAGGTACTGTTCAACAGCCTTTCCCGAAAACAGCGTCGCAGACCTTACCTTTCGCATTGCCGCGCGTTCCATGTCGCGGGTGCGGTTCTTCTGGTCCGACATGTCCTCCGCTTCGGATTTTATCTTCGCCTGTGCAACACGCAGCTCCGCAAGGCACTTCTTGATGATCTCCTGTGCGTAGAACGGTCCCTTTGCGAAATCAGTCTTTGCAGATTCGCAGTCAGTTATAACGCTGTCGGATATCTCCTTAATGAGCACAGGGGTTCCGTTGGTCACAGCAGCACTCATCGCGCTCACCCATTTCTCGACCAGCGACAGCGCCGCCTCTCCGCCGCCCTTTATCGCCCTCGCCGAAAACGCCTGGTCCGCATGCTCGTCGATGTCGAGCGTAGGCAGCTGACCACTCTTTGAAGCGACAAGCTCCACGTTCGGCGTCACAAGCCCGGAGTAGCGCTTCAGCGCCATCTCTCCGACGTTGTTCCTGTTGAGGGAACGGTTCAGCCGCGCGAATACCTTTATTGCGAGATAGGACATTATCTTGCCGGTCGGGACTTCGCAGCCCTTTACTCCCGACGCGAGGTACCTGAATTCATGCGATGCGTCCGAGCGCAGCATATTATAGGACATTATACGCTCCGCATCGTCGTCCTTGCTGAAAATGATCTCCATGCGGTTCAGTATCTTCTCTGCGGTGCGGGTCATCGTCAGGTCATAGCTCTCCGCCGCCGGGATAAGGAAGCAGGCGCTGTACGGCGGCTTTTCGGAATCCACCTCGAATGTCCGGCTGTACTTCTGCGTGAACCGCCTGTGACCGGCCTGGAACTTATCAAGCTCCGACTTCGCTACGATCGTGTTCGCGGAATAGCAGCCCACGTCACGCTGGTCGGACTCTATCAGCGCAGCGGTGTCGGCAGCGAAGAAATAGCCCGTCACCTTGACCGGGTAGCTGACGTCGGCAAACAGCTTCGTCAGGATATACGGCAGGTCGATGAACATTCCTCCGCAGAATATATCGCCCAGGTTTCCGGTTATCACGATCTCAAGGGAGTGGTCGCTGCCGCTGAAATCCGCCATAGCTTCGCCGGTCAGCTTCATTATCTGCTTCAGGTAGTGAAACAGGGCGATCCTGCCGCACTGGCGCTTGGTCAGCCCGTAGGTAGGCGCCGCCGGGGAATAGTTCTTCAGCCCGCTGTCGAACCACACCTGCGCGGATTCCGGAAGCTTCGCCGGGTTATTAAGGTACTTATAAATGGATTCCTCCGGGTCTATCGGCAGCGTGAATCCGTCACCCGGGACTGAACCCTCATACGAAAGCCCGCCCAGCTGCGTTTCTTCGCCGATGGAAAGGAATCTGACCTTCTTCGGATCCCTGCCGAAACGCTTTTCAGTAAGGTGCATGCAGCGCAGAACGCAGTCCGCGCCGTTTTTGCCGATCCCTATAACAAACAGTCGGTTCATGCCAAAATGGCTCTTTTGTCCATCGTAGAGTTTCATGATCCTCTCCGGCTTTAACCATTCCATTTTCTGTTCGATATTCACGAAAAGCACCCCTTAGTCAACGTCAACGTAAAAATCTCTGTATAAACCGTATCTTCTGTCGTTCTTTACAGGGAACGACGCCCTTGCACCCTCGCATACAGCTGGCAGCACCTCGGCGTAGATCAGCTGTTCGCGGTACGGCTCCGCAGCTGCTGTCCTTTCCCCGGTCGGGGAATACACCGCGCTGTCGCCGGAATAATCCAGACCGTTCCCAGAACCGCAGCGGTTGCACCCGGCAATGTAGCTCTGGCATTCTATCGACCGCGACTGGAGCAGCGACTGCCAGTGCACACGCCTGCCGTCGGGCCAGTTCGCTATATTTATTATAAGCTGGCAGTTCCGCGAGAGTTCCATATATAATTCCGGAAACCGCAGGTCGTAACATATCGTCAGCCCGACGCTGACTCCGCACAGGCTGACAGCCGCAAGGCTGTTTCCGGCGGTGTAGACCGAGGTTTCCCCGCCGTATGTGAACGGATGTATCTTGTCGTATTCTGCAATAATGCTTCCGCCGCTCGCAATGCACAGTCGGTTAGTTATAACTTCCCCGGTTCTGCACGCGACCCCGAACGCTATCGCGATACCGTACTTTTCAGACAGTGCCGCAAAGCACTGCACCGTGTCCCCTCCGGGAGGCTCCGCGATTTGGAGGTTCATCGAAAATCCAGTCAGCGTAAGCTCGGGGAACACTATCAGGTCGGCGCTGTTCTGCGCTGCTTCTATTACTGCCCCGGTGCACTTCGCCAGGTTCTCCGGCTTGTTCTCCCAGGATATATCCATCTGCGCAATGCATAGCTTCAAGCCGAACACCTCCAGAAAAGCATTCCATAACTTTATTAGTTACTATGTAATTATTATACAACTCTTCATCTGATTTGTCAACACGAAATGTAACTATTACATAAATAAAATCTTACGGTGCAGATTTATTCCGGCTTTTTTCTGCCGCGGAAATATACAACGATCTTGATAACCGCCGAAACTGCGTACATAATAAATCCTGCGGTGACGGCTGTAACGTCTGACAGCATTCCATTCCTTATAAAATGCACACCATCTTCGCTTTGATTCATCACCAGCGGGATAAGCAGCACCATCTCGGCAATGATCACCAGCGCATTATAAATTACCTGCTTGCCTTTCACGCCGAAAAGGCAGCCCTTTATATTTGCACGGATAACCCACCACAAATATGACAGCCCGGCAAAGAAAACCAGCCCCGCAGCGCTGTTTTCAACAAAATGCAGATCGTCGTTAAGGAATACGAACACAGCCGTTGCCACGCAGTATACGATCAGCGCCTGCACAGTGAGCGCAGTACGCTGCTGATTCTGTCGCTCGTCGAATATTTCCTTTTCCGACGCTGGCTCCGCAAGTATCATTCGCTCGCAGAATTTGTCAAAGCTTTTCATGCTCATTTGGGTTCCTCCTCGTTCCAGAACAGGTCGTCAAGCGTCTTGCCGAGCGCCCTGCATATCGCAATGCACAGGTTTATCGTGGGATTATAATCGCCGTTTTCTACCGCATTTATGGTCTGCCGGGTCACTCCTGTTTTCTTTGCAAGCGCGTCCTGCGAAAGGTCCAGAGCCGCCCTTGCGGCTTTAAGCCTTAGATTTTTTGCCATGCTCTCACCTCGTGTTAAGTATAACATATAGTTTTCACTTTGTCAAGCATATTTTACATATTGACAAAAAAATATTATAGCTCATATTTAATAATGCAATGAGCAGAATATAGTATGACTTTTAAGGAAATGAACTTGTGAATTTAATCCCGCTTTTAATTTCCTTTTATATTATCACCCCTCGTGCAAATAGTAATCACTGCGGGGAATGATCCTCAAAATGATGATCGGGGTGAACTAATGGATAACGTAGAAACAATGGAAAGCGCCGCGCACAGAGCCGGCAGAGCGCTTTCCCTGCTGCTCTGCTGGCTGATAGCGGCAGCTGCCGGAGCGCTCGTATTTTACTATATGATCCTTCCGGAAACGCTTAGCGCCGAAACCTGCGCCGGGATCTCTTCGGAGTTCTGCGGAGCAAGGCTCGTTGAGCGCGGCGGAGGACAGCACGCATACACAGTGTGCGGCATGGAGATAAAGCCGGTTCAGATCCAGCAGAAGCAGCGCAGGCAGCTGATCCCTGGCGGTCAGCCGTTCGGGATAAAGCTAAGGACCGACGGAGTGATGGTGGTTTCGGTGAACGCTGGTTCTCCGGCTGAAAAATCCGGGATAAAGCCCGGAGATATAATAACCTCCGTCAACGGAACAGGAGTAAGCTCGAATTCCGATATAAGCAGCGCAGTGCAGATGTCGGAGGAAAGCTGCTCCGTGATACTGAAACGCGGGAACAGCGAAAAACAGATACGCCTGATGCCGGAAGCAGTGAACGGCTGCCTCCGGCTGGGAGCCTGGGTCAGGGACAGCGCCGCCGGGATAGGCACGCTGACATTTGCCGACCCTGAAACCGGATCGTTCGCCGGGCTGGGTCACCCGGTCAGCGACGTTACGACCGGGGAACTCATGCCGCTTTCCAGCGGAGAGGCTACCGGAGCCGAGATATACAGCACTATAAAGGGAAAGAACGGCGAAACCGGCGAGCTTTGCGGGGAGCTTTGCGAAAATGTTATCGGCTCGATAGACTGCAACACTCCGGTGGGAGTTTTCGGAACCCTCGCCGGGCAGGTTTCCGGGGAAGCGCTCCCGATGGCGTTCCGCCAGGAAGTGGAATGCGGTCCGGCTACGGTACTTGCAACTATAAACGGCAGTACTCCGCAGGAATACAGCATTGAAATAGAGAAAGTCAATCTATGCGCGATGAGCGGCACCAAAAGCATGGTGATACACATCACGGACGAGCGGCTGCTTGACGCCGCCGGCGGTATCGTCCGGGGTATGAGCGGAAGCCCCATCATTCAGAACGGAATGATCGCGGGGGCGGTAACCCATGTGTTCGTGAACGACCCAACGCGTGGCTACGCTGTATTCGCGGAAACAATGGTGGACGAACTGGATTCAAGGGCGGCGGAAACCGCCCTTTTCGCCGCTGAATAAATTTTTCTGCAATTGTTTACATAAACGCCTTGATTTATCTAAAAAATCTGTTATAATGTTATTAGCGTATTTTTATGGGGAAAATTCAGGATCATATACAAAGAGAGGTCATTGTAATGGATAAGGTACTTCTGATAGGCGAACCGATGGAACTGCTACTTGCGGAGGAAGATGGCGCGCTTTCTGACGTTACGCACTTCCGGGCGAGCGTTTCCGGCGCGGAGATAAACGTTGCGGTAGGACTTGCAAGGCTCGGGCTCTGCCCGCGTTTCCTGACAAGGCTCGGCAGCGATCCCAGGGCGTCCAGGATCCGCAGGTTCATGAACGCGAACGGTATTTCCGACGACCTTATCATCACCGACCCGCTCCATGTCACCGGCGCCATGATGAAAAGCAAGGCGGAGCCGGGCAAGCACGAATTTTACTACTTCCGGCAGGATTCCGCCGCGTCTTTCCTCTGCGAAAGCGACGTTGACGGAATCGACCTGTCGGATATCCGCGCGGTACATTTCACCGGGATTTTCCCGTCCATTTCCGCTTCTGCGGCGAACGCCGCAAGGCAGCTTATAAAGCGCGCCCGCGAAAACGAAGTCACTATTGTTTTCGACCCGAATCTGCGCTCCCAGCTCTGGGACGATTCCCCGGAAAAGCTCGCGCTGCTGAACGAATTTGCGGTTTCCTCCGATGTTTTCCTCCCCAGCCTGAAGGAAGCGGAGACCCTCTGCGGGCTGTCCGACCCGGAAGAGATCGCCGACTACTACATTTCCCGCGGAACTAAGAAAGTCGTGGTGAAGCTCGGCAAGCAGGGCGCGTTCTTCAAGAGCGCATTCGAATGCGGAACCGCGCCTACGTTCGCAGCAGACACCATCGTTGACACCGCGGGAGCAGGCGACGGATTCGCGGCGGGGCTCATCAGCGGCATCTGCGAGGAGATCCCCCTCGGCGAGGCTGTTGTCCGCGCAAACGCCGTCGGCAGCATGCAGATACAGAACGCCAGCGACAATGCAGGTCTGCCTACCCTTGCAGAACTTCGCGAATACATGCTCGACCACAGGTTCGTAGATTTCAAAGACTAACACCCAGGAGCTGTTTATGACCCTTTACGCCACCGACCTTGACGGAACGCTTCTCCGTCCCGACATGACCATTTCAGATGAAACCGCCGGGATCATCAACGAGATGGTTTCCCGGGGAGTGCTTTTCACATACGCCACCGCGCGCTCCTACTCCAGCGCATCGCCGCTGCTGACGAAGCTCCATCTCAACTGCCCCGCTGTAACGTTCAACGGGGTTTTCGTCATTGACCCGAAGGACGGGCGGCACATCGTGGAAAATGTATTTTCCCCGGCGGCGGTGGAAATCGCGGTCAGCTATTTCAACAGAATGGACCTTGCTCCGCTGGTCTACTCATATATCGACGGCAGGGAGCGCGTCAGCTACCTCGAAAGCCGCCTCGACGACGTTTACGGCTATGTCAGCACCCGCAGCACCGACAAGCGGCTGCGCCCTGTAAAGTCCCGCGAGGAGCTTTTCCAGGGGCGCATATTCTATTTCACGCTGCTCGACCCGGTGGTCGACAGAACGGAGCTTGACAGCGTTTTCAGCCGCGAGAACGGATTCGCGGTCAACATGATGCCGGACACCTACAACAAGAACGAGATCTGGTACGAGATATTCAACAAGAACGCCAGCAAGGCGAGCGCAATTTTACAGGTCATGGAGCTGACCCATGCAGACCGCCTGGTCTGCTTCGGCGACAACAACAACGACCTCTCCATGATCCGCGCCGCCGACCTCGGAGTCGCGGTTTCCAACGCCTGCGATGAACTGAAGCGCAGCGCGGACAGGGTCATCGGCAGCTGCTCGGACGGCGCTGTTGCCAAGTTCATCGCGGAGGAAAACGGGTTTTCAGCGCCGTCGGCTGCCACCCCTCCCGCAGTAACCGACCGGGACAGGTTTTCCATGGCGCTGAACGCTGCAATGTCCCGCGACCGCGGGCTTCACGGCTCCGTCGGCACGCAGAATGAGCAGCTTATCCACGCCGTGCTTAAAAACTACTACGTCCCCGACCAGGAATCCCAGGAGATACGCATCGGGAAGTACTTCGCGGACGCGGTTTCCGACCAGGGAATATTCGAGATACAGACCCGGAAGCTGTACGCTCTCCGGGAGAAGCTGACCGACTTCACGAATGCCGCGCACGTCAACGTCGTCCACCCGGTGGAGGTGTCCACCAGGACGGTGTACATAAACGGCGACACCGGAGAGGTGATGGAAGAATCCCGGTTCCGGGCGGTCAACCAGCGGCTTAGGCTTTACGAGGAACTGTATTCGATGAGGGACCACCTCGCCAACGACCGCGTGACGGTCATCATCGCCAGGCTCAAAACCGAGAAGCGGATAATCTGCCCCGGCGGAAAAAAGCCGGATATCCGCAACCGGCGCTCCCGGAAGAAATGCACGGTCGTGAAAGTTCCGCTGGAACTGAAAGAGGAGATCAGGATACCCCTCCCGGAAGGTCTGAAAGCCTGGATCCCGGACGGACTTCCGGAGCGATTCACGAAAAAGGATTTCTGCGCGGCGGCAGACGAACCCTACTCGTCACTTAGACTGGAGGTCATAAGGGCTGCCGGGCTCATCGAAAAGGTCGGCACGCAGGGACGGTACTATGTATATTCCCTTAGCGGGGGAAAGGACGCGAAATGACAGAAATGCTCACCGGAACAGCTTGCTCGGACATCACCGGAAAGCTGTACGACAAGATATACGACGCTGTTTCAGCCGGCAAAAACGCCGCTATCGTAGTTCCGGACCAGTTCGTGTTTGAAACCGAAAAGGCACTGTTCCGCAGGTGCTCTGAACGCGGCAGGACTGAACTGTTTCAGAATATCAGCGTGCTCACCATAGCGAAGCTGTCCGACGACATCGTCACGAAATACGCGTCGGAAAAGCCGCCTGCGGACGACATCACAAAGGCGGTCATAATGTACAACGCGGTCCGCAACCGCGGCGTTGAGCTGAAAGCGCTCGGGAGGATAGCCCGCAAGCCGGGATTTGCCTCCAGAATGGTCAAGACCGTTTCGCTGTTCAAGACCGCCGGAATAGACTGCGCAAAGCTCGGCGACTCGCTGGACGGGGAGGAATTCACGATTTCAAGCCCTGCCCTGCTCGACAAGGTACGGGATATCCATGCACTCTACCAGGAATACGACCAGATGCTTTCGCAGAACTACACTGACAAGCTCGACGTCACGATGAGGGCAGCTGTTCTCGCCGCGCAGCACCCCTATTTTGAGGGCATGAACATCTTCGTCGACGGATTCAATACGTTCTCCGGGAGTCAGCGCATGCTGCTAAAAGCCGCCGCTGACCGTGCAGATAGCTGCTGTTTCGCTTTCGTGTGCGACAAGGACGACAAGCGCGACCTGTTCCGCACCGTACTCGCGGATATCGACGCGCTCAATAACTGCGAGGGCATTCCCGACCCAGACCGGGAAAATTCCCGCAGAATGGCTGCGGGAATAAAGCGCGCGTCCGAGCTTATCTACGGCAGCTCCCCCGACCCGGATGCGGATATGGGCAGCGTGCGTATCGTCCGCGCAGACGACATCTACTGCGAAATGGACTTTATTGCCGCGGAAATAAAGCGCCTCACCACCGAGGAAAAGCTCCGCTACAACGAGATAGCCGTACTGTGCTCCGACCCGTCGGAATACCGCTCACCGGCAGAAAGCGCGTTTTCGCGGTACGATATCCCGATGTTCTGCGATATTCCGGAGGTCATTCTCAACGCGCCGCTCACGAATCTTGTGCTTTCCCTGCTCCGGGCGCTGGACGAGCCGTCCGCCGAAAACCTGCTTAGCTACGTACGCAGCAGTTTTCTCCGCGTAAAGGACGGCGACGGCTTCCGGGCGCTCTCCTTTGCGGATATCGACTGCTTTGACGGCTACATCTTCAAGTGGCAGCTCCGCGGGAGCCAGCTGGAACACCAATTCGTCACCAACAAGATGAACCAGACGGATTCCGAACAGGCGCTCCAGGCGGAGCGCGTCCGCAATAGCTCCGTTGTCCCCCTGCTGGAGCTTCGGAAATCCGTTATGGAAAAGAAAAAGCAGCACGAATGCACCGGAGCATGGCTGACCGAAACCATCTGCTCCTATCTCTTCGCGGAAGCAGGGATAGAAAACGCAGTGCTTTCCGGTGGCGACAGCTGCCGCACGCTCTGGGATATCCTGGTCGGTATCTTCGAAGCGATGCACTCCGCGCTCGGCGAAGTTGAGGTTTCCCCGGCGGAGTACTACGCGCTGTTCCGGGATATCTGCGCCGAAACTACCCTGGCTCTGCCTCCGCAGCTTGCGGACAGCGTTATCCTTGGCGACACCGGACGTACCCGCGCCGATGGTATCCGGGCGGTTTTCATTGCCGGTGCGAATTACGGGAGGTTCCCGGACGACAGCTCCAGCTACGGGCTTTTCTCCGACTACGAAGCGGAACTGCTCGGCGACAGCGGGCTTAAAATCGCGCTCAAGCAGGAGGAGCTCTACCACAGCAGCCGCTACCAGGCTTACCGCGCGCTGACCCTTGCGACCGAGCGGCTCTACGTCACCTATCCGGTGCTGAATACCGCGTGCTCCGCGCTCGCGCCGTCCGAGGTCGTCAGCGAGCTGCTGGGGCTGTTCCCGCAGCTGACGGAGGAATACGCCGGCGACGAGGAGCGCTTCGGGGACAGCTTCTACTGCCGCTCCAGGAACGCTCTGCGCGGACGTTACGCCGCGCTGTTCGGCACTCCCGGAAACGACCGCAGAAGTACGCTGAAAAAGGCGCTGGAGCTTTCCGGCGACGGCGATTACGCCGACAGGCTCGACCGTCTTGTTACAGAACGCCCGAATATCTACCGGCACAGGCTCTCCCCGGACACATCGGAAAAGCTGTTCCGCGCGGCTAGAGTTTCCGCGACCAAGCTCGAAAAGCTCAACAAATGCAAGTTTGAATACTTCTGCCAATACGGACTGAAAATAAAAGAGCGCCGCACTCTCAACACCGGAAACTCCGACGTCGGGAGCGCCGTTCACTATGTCCTCGAGAAAACCCTCTCGGAATACTGCACCAAAATGGAGGATTATTTCAGACTATCCCGCGAACAGCTGACTGAAATCGCGGGGAGATACCTCCAGGAATACGCCGACGAGAACCTCGGCGGCAGCGACTACCGCACCAACGCGTTCAAGTACATGTACGGCGAGCTGTCTAACAGCTGCGCGGATA
This sequence comes from uncultured Oscillospiraceae bacterium, assembly GCA_934456315.1. Taxonomy (GTDB): domain Bacteria; phylum Bacillota; class Clostridia; order Oscillospirales; family Ruminococcaceae; genus CAG-115. Next base: position 10,087 of record CAKSHG010000019.1, read on the forward strand.
TGCTGGTGCTGCTGCAGAACGAATTCAAAAGCCGCCGCTACCGCCCGGTGCTGTTCGAGCTGGAATTCCGCGACGGAAACCGTGCGAAGCTCCCCGAAGTGGCAGACAGCGAAAGCGCGCAGCAGCTGACGCTTGACGATATCCAGCCCTCCGGCGAAGGCTCCGACCCGGAGCCGGAAAAGCTGAACGTCCTCCCGCTGCAAACGGAGGAGCTGTCGATACCGCCGCTGAAAATCAGACTTAACGACCGCCTGACCGTTGCGATAACCGGTATCGTCGACCGCGCGGATATGTTCCGCAGCGAGGGCGGAAACGAATATATCCGTATCGTGGACTACAAGACCGGGGGACATTCGTTCAAGCTCTCCAACGCTCTCTACGGAGTGAACACGCAGATGCTGGTGTACCTGATAGCGCTCTGCGACGCAAATCCGAACGTCTACCCAGGCGGCGTAAGCTACCTGACTGCGAAAACAACCGAGGCGGTTTCAAAGGAATCCGGACTGCTGACCCTTCTCGCAAACGGGCACCTCCCAAGCGACATGTGCGTGATCGATGACGACACCCGCAGCGAAATGGAACAGTTCGCGGAAAGGTACGCCCGCGCCGTGACCACCTATGCGGGCACGGTCAGCGAGAAGAAGCTGCTTCCCAAGGACGACGCCATGCCGAATCCGGCGCAGTTCGAAAAGCTCCGCAGAGAGATACTGTCCCAGACCGAAAAGGTGCTGAAAAGCCTTTACGGCGGCAATATCCAGGCAGTCCCCACCATCTACACCGAGGACGGCAAAACTGGTCAGCAGAAATCCTGCATGTACTGCCGTTACAAGGCGGTCTGCGGAAATCAGGACCTCCACGGCGTTATTGTAGACGATGAAGTGACCGAGAAGAAGCTCGGTATATCAAAGAAGAGATCCGCCGAATCCACGTCGGAAAAGCCCGTACCTGCAAGAAAAAGCAAATCGAAGAAAACAGCGGACGAACCCGAGGACAACGGATTCATCGGCGAATTAAAGTGAGGTGAAGTCATTTATGCCTAATTCAGTCAAGTGGACCGACGAGCAGGAAAACGCTATAAACTTCCCCGCCGACAGCTCCGCGTGTGTTTCTGCGGCTGCGGGAAGCGGCAAGACCGCTCTGCTGGTAGAGCGCGTCGTAAGGCTTATCCGGGGCGACGCTGAAAACGATATTTCTCCCGTCAGCGCCGACAAATTCGCTATAATGACGTTCACCCGGAACGCCGCCGACGAATTCCGCACGAGAATGACCCGCGCGATCGACGAGGCTTCCCGCAGCACAGGCGAAAACGCCATTCCAAGGGAGCAGCTGATCAAATTCCGCAGTTCCTCCGTCAACACGATAAATTCGTTCTGCCTGTCCGTTTTGAGGGACAACGCGGAGCTTTTCGGGCTTCCGGTAAACTTCTCCATCGTCGAGGAAAGCAAGGGCAGGATAATGCAGCAATCCGCGCTGGACAGCGCGATGGAATTCCTCTATTCAGCTGAATTTGAGGAACAGTTCCCGAAATATTTCAAAGCTCACGGCGGCTGCGCCGACGATGAAGCGCTCCCGACCCTCGGGAAAATGGCGCGGGAACAGCTTCTGAAATCGTTCTCCTACAGCCGCGACGACGCCCTGCGGAAGGCAGTCGGCGACGTTTACATGAAAACCACGTCGCTCGCGGACTGCTCCGGCTGGCTCGATGGCTGCGTGAGGGCTTTCGGCAGCGTCCAGGCGCTCGAGGAAAGGTTCCTGCCGGATATCGTCGGAGTTCTGCGCAGAAAATGCATCGTTTTCCGGGCGATGATGTCGCGTTACTCCATTATTATCGCGGACGCCCCCGAGGAATACGCCTGGAAGTTTGACGAGGTATTCGAAAAGGACAACGAGCTGGTCAACGCAGTCGTAGACGCGTTCGACGGCGCTTTCCCGCAGGACGCGCAGCCGCGCGTGGCAGATTTCGGCAGGTTCCGGGAATCCGTTCCGGAATTCTCGTTCGCGGCGTTCAGCAGAAAGTGCACTCCGAAAAACGACCCGTTCTACGCTGAACTGAAAGCGGCGGTAGATGTCGTCCGCAAAAAGCTCAAGTCCGACCTGCCGGGTTTCATGGACAGCTGCGACTACAGCGAGGACAGCATCAGCGCGATACTCCTCGAGCAGCAGGCGGCGGTCTGCGCGCTTGTCATGACCGTTGAGCGCATGACGGCGGAATACTCTGAATCAAAGCGCAAGGCTGGCGTTGTGGACTTCTCGGACTGCGAGCGGTTCCTTTACGACAAGCTACGGGACGAAAGCTGCCCGCTGCGGCAGACGCTTTCCGAACGCTGGCAGTGCATAATCATCGACGAATTCCAGGACACCAACGACCTGCAGTTCGAGATCTTCCGGCTAATTTCCCGCGACGAAAAGAACCTGTTCTTTGTCGGCGATGTCAAGCAGGCTATCTACGCCTTCCGCGGCGGCAACCCGGAAATAATGGCCGACTGCTGCGCAGACGGAAGCGGATTCGAAACGCTGCCGCTCAACCGCAACTTCCGCAGCCGCAGGAGCGTTATCACTGCGGTCAACGCGATGTTCGACGGGCTGATGACCCGCAAGTACGGCGAGGTGGATTACTCCGACGGCAATCAGCTAGCCGCCGGGGCAAAGTACCCCGAAAACTCCGCAGGAGCCGACTACTCCGCCGAAATTTACCTGCTGGACCTGCCGGAGCGCGCAAAGCCCTCCGCAAATGACGACGGCGAGCAGTCAGACGAGATAGTCCTGGAGGCTACGAATCCGGTCGCGGAGGCGCGCTTCACTGCCGCGCTCATTCGGAAAATGGCTGTGGAACAGTTCCCGGTGCGCAAGGACGCGGATTCCGTCCGGCCGTGCAGTTGGGGGGATTTCGCGATACTCCTCCGGAACAAAACGCACCTTGCAGAGTACAAATCCGAACTTGAGAAGCTGGGGATACCTGTTTCCTCCGACGGTGGGAATTACCTTTCCGCAGACGAGATAAACCTTATTCTTTGCTTTCTGAAGGTGATAGATAATCCGCAGCTTGACGAGGAGCTGCTGACCGTGCTCATGTCGCCGCTCTACGGCATGACCGCCGAGGAATTATCACTCGCGCGGCTGGGAATACTCGGGTATGATATCGGCAAGCTGGATAACTCCGGCATTCCGCTGGGAGCGCTTTACGACAGCTTTACCGGGCAGTCGCTTTTCTGCTGCACTGCCTGCGCCGGCGGGAGCGAGCTGGCACAGCCTGTTCTGTCCGTCAGGGCTGCCGCTGTGGTCGGGAAGCTCACAGAGCTTGGTATCACGCGGACTCCCCACGAAAAATGCCGCAAATTCACTGACGACCTCGCGGATTTCCGCAGCTTTGCCGCCAACAACTCCATCGAGCGGCTGATACGAAGAATATACGACTGCACTGACTTCTTCTCGGTCATCTCCACCTACGAGCGCGGCGACCGCAAGCTCGCAAACATCAGGCTGCTGCTGAAATACACCGCCGACTTCGAATCAGCAGGCGGCGGTACCCTCAACGACTTTCTGCGGTACACCGACGCAGTTCGGGAAAATTCCGGGAAGCTTGAGGAAGCTGTCGTTCCGCAGGAAGCCGTCGACGCGGTGAAGATCATGACATTCCACGCGTCAAAGGGACTGGAAATGCCGATCGTTATCATGGCGGGGCTTGGCTCGTCCGTTCACGAGGAAAAGGGCTCCATCGTCATCGACCGCAAAACCGGCATAGGACTGAAGCATACCGACATCGAAAAGCGGCTGCGTACTCCGAACATCAGCTTCAACGGAGCAAACGCTTCCCTTGGCTGCACGCAGTACGGCGAGGAGCTTCGTCTGCTGTACGTTGCAATGACCCGCGCCCGCGAGAAGCTCATCATGATAGGTCAGTGCTCCGAAAAGGAAGCAGCTGAATGCCGCACTGATACGTTCACGCCGGAATTTGCGCTTTCGCAGAAGTCCTACATCAGAATGATACTAAGCTCCATGATGAGGTACGACAGCGGCGACCCGACTGTTGACGACCCGGTGTACTTCAGTAACGCGGATATCCGCATTTCCGTCAGCAGCGAGCGCCTCCCAGAGCCGGAGGAGCTGGATGCGGAGCTTCCGGAGGAGGGCACCGCCGACATTGAAGCGGCTGAACAGATAAGCCGCAATATCGCGGAAAAATACCCGTACGAATATGAAACCACGCTGAACAGCAGATTCAGCATAACCGAGCTTGCCCACCTCGGCGAAACCAAGCCCGAGGACGCCGAAACGCAGCTGACAAAGCCAGTGTTCCTCACCCCGGACAAAGCCGGCGGAGTACGCATGAACGGGCTGTTGGTCGGCAACACGTTCCACCATATCATGGAGCTGTTCCCGCTGGAAACGCTGCGCCCGGACTACGCCGAGCCTGATATGTACGCCGCCGTCGAAAATGCGATAGAACGCCTTATCGACGAGCGCAGGCTCAAGCCCGAGGAATGTTACCTGCTGGAAAGCGGAAAGCTTCCGGATATCGCGAGAAAAATTACCGCGTTCTTCTGCGGCGGGCTGGGTCAGGACATGCTGACCGCCGACCGTGTCGAGCGCGAATACGAGCTATTCGCCGAGATACCTGCGCGGGACGTATTCCCGGAGGCTTCCGGCAGCACGATGATACAGGGTCGTGTGGATATGCTGTTCGTCAAGGACAACAGGGTCGTCGTGGTCGACTACAAGACCGACAGCGCCGGTAACCTTGAAAAGGAACTTCCATTCTACGAAAAGCAGCTCGTGCTTTACAAAAAAATACTGCCCATGCTGATGACGGAATGCAGAAGCGGCGAAGTCCGGCTAGCGCTCTACTCGTTCAGCAGGCAGAAAGCAATATACTTATGAGGTGATTTTACGAAAAAACAGATGATATCAGCCGCGGCTGCATTAGCCGTAGCGCTGACAGGAACAGCCACTTTCGCGCAGAGCAGCGGCTTCAACGACGAAAGAGGGCACATCAGCGCCGCTCCGACTCCCCACGACAACAAGTACACGCAGATACAGTGGGGCGGCGACGTCACCCGCGATGACTGCGGAGTACCTGTTCCGATGGGAGAAAAGGTACTTCTCCCGGCGGGAAACAGGCTGATCGCGATCAACGAAGCTGACGGTGCCGAATCAGGCTCCGCCGAGCTGCCGGAGAAATGCTCCGTTTCGTACAGCGGCGCGCTTTCCGGGGACAGGCTGTTCCAGCCCACCGAGCACGGCGTTGCACTGATCGATACTGAAAGCATGTCGGTGCTCCGCTCCCGGGAATTCAGCGGCGATGTCGTTTCCGACTGCTCCGTGCTGGATAGCTACGGGTATTTCGCGGTCGAAATGGACGGCGGGTTTGAATTCCTCTGCGTGGATACAGGCTCCGACGGACTGGATACGGTTTGGTCGGTCGACATTCCGGAGCAGCCTACAGCTGCGGCGCTACAGGGCGATTTCGTCATCTGGGGCTGCGGAGATAAGCTGTACGTCCATAACTACAGGGAGGACAACGGAAACGTTATCGAGCTGGGAAAAACGCTATCCGGAGCGCCGTTCACCACGGAATACGCCGTGTTCTTCTCGACGCAGGACGGCAGCGCGGGCAAGCTGCGGCTTAACTCCGACGGCACCATGGAGGAGGACACCCTCACCTGGTGCGAGGTCGGAAGCTCTCCCGCCTCCCCGGTTTCATGGAACGGCAGGCTGTACGTTCCGACGGCTGACGGATTCTATATTCTGGACAACCTCAATATGGAGATATCGTTCATCGTGACCGACATCAAGGGCGGCTGTACTCCGCAGGTGCACTACGGAAACGGTCCGTATATCTACACCGTCGCCCCCCGCGAGGGAAAGTGGGCTGTTTACTGCGTTCAGGACATGGAGGAAAAATCCGAGCCTGTGGTGTCGATACTGGCGCAGATGGAGGATTATTCCAACGGAGCGTTCTGCGCGTCGGACAAGGGTACGCTGTACTTCCGGGACGCGGTCGGCAGACTGTACGCGCTGACGGTCGCGCCGTTCGATGTTTTCTCGCTTGTGCTGCGGCTGGTTGTTCTGCTTGCGCTGCTTGTCCTGGTGTTCTTCTGGCTCAAGAAAGTTGCCAAGCGCAGGGCGGATATCCATCCGAAATATTAATTTGAAGAAAAATCATAAAATGTATTGATTTTTTCAGCAATGTGTTGTATAATATAGCTATAAATAATTGAGAAGGAGAGTAAGCAATGGAAAGCAATATACTCTTAGAAAGCGGCACCAACGAACTTGAAGTGCTGGAATTCATGGTCGGCGAACAGAGCTTTGGCATCAACATCGCCAAGGTAACGGAGATCATGAACTATCAGAAGATGGTTCCCGTGCCTGATTCCAACCCTGCCTTTGAGGGCGTTTTCACCCCCAGGGATAAGGTGATTTCGGTCATCAATCTCCACACTATCCTGCATAAAGAAAGCCCCGACCCGGAGCATGACCTTCTGATAATCTGCCACTTCAACTCCAAGGACGTCGGATTCCACGTTTCTTCCGTCAAGGGCATTCAGCGTATCTCCTGGGAGGATATCGAGAAGCCGCCGGCAATGTCTGCCGACAGTCAGCACAATATCGCGACCGGTATCGCTAAGTTCAAGGATCGCATCGTGCTTATCCTTGATTTTGAGAAGATCGTTTCTGATATGGATCCCTCCTCTGCATTCGACACCTCCGGCGTTACTGCAGCTGCCAGCGACAAGTCTGCGAAGCACATCGTCATCGCAGAGGACTCCCCGTTCCTGAACACCCTTATCGTCAACACCCTGCATGAAGCGGGTTACCAGAACGTCGTACACTTCGACAACGGCAAGGACGCGTGGGACTATGTGAACGGTCACAAGGATCTCGGCGGGAATATCCTCGACCAGATCTCCTGCGTTATCAGCGATATCGAAATGCCCAAGATGGACGGTCACCACCTCACCAAGATGATAAAGGACGACCCGATTCTCAAGGCTATTCCGGTTTACCTGTTCTCCTCCCTCATCAACGAGCAGATGAGAAAAAAGGGCGAGAGCGTCGGCGCGGACGGTCAGTTCTCCAAGCCGCAGATCGGTCAGCTTATCCAGTATCTCAACGAGCATATCTGATACATAGCAAATCCAGCAAAGCGACGGCCGCCTTTATAAGGCGGCTCAGACCGTCGAAAAAGTCCCGTTGGGACTTTTCCGCCGAACATCCGCGCCGCGCGCACCGCGTAAGGCGTAGCCGTCGCCTAGCGTAAGACCGCAAGGTCGT
>CAKSHG010000020.1 GCA_934456315.1 uncultured Oscillospiraceae bacterium
GCCTGCACTGTACCGTCCTCGCCGAAACGTCCGTGGAGCACCGGGAACACTGCGTCCAGGCGGCGTATGTAGCACTTGTCGTCTGCGCCGAGGAGGATAACTCCCCTGCTGACGGTGTCGGGGCTTATAACTGCGGTGCAGTTATCGGGGTTGTTCTCCCACTCGCCGGTCCTGATATCCTCGTACTCGCCGGGGTAGTAGAGCCAGTGACCCTTTTTGGTGATGCCTATGCACATCACGTCGTACTTATCCTTTGGTATATTGGTCAGCACGGAATATGCCGAAACCAGGGAAACTTCGTGCTCGCTGGAGGCTCCACCGAACAGCACTGCTATCTTCATCTTAGCCATATTTTCCACCATGCGCGCCGTTTCGGCGCGTCCTTTCTGTACAGTTTACTCACAACTGCCTGTACATAATAATACAGATTATATTTTACCACAAATCCGCGAGTATTTCAAGGGGTAAAAGCCACAATTCTGACGAAAAATCCGCGTATTCCGGCGAAATGTTGAGAAAAACGGAGAAAAGAAGAACCGCTCCGTTGCCGGAGCGGCTCATTACTTACTGCTTGAACATGTCTTTCAGCTTGTCAAAGAAGCTCGAGCGCCTGGAGTAGTTCTTATCCTCGAGGGTGCTCTCGAACGCCTGGAGGGCGTCCTTCTGCTTCTTATTGAGGTTGGTGGGCACCTCGATGGATACCTGTACCAGCTCGTCGCCGCGTCCTCCGCGCTGAACGTGCTGGACGCCCTTGCCCTTGATGGTGAACACCTTTCCGGGCTGGGTCCCCGCCGGGATAGTGTAGTCCATTTCCCCGTCGATGGTCGGTATCTTTATCTGCGCGCCGAGGGTCGCCTGCGCGTAGGTCAGCGGCACCTCGACTATGATGTTGTCGCCGTCGCGCTCGAATATCTTGTCAGGCAGCACGGAAATGCGCACCTTCAGGTCGCCGCGCGGTCCGCCGTTGGCTCCCGCGTTGCCCTTTCCGGTCAGCCTGATGGTCTGACCGTCCGCGATACCCGCCGGGATATTGACGGAGATCTTGGTCTTTTTCTGCGTTACGCCGTTGCCGGAGCAGGTCGGGCACGGAGTGTCGATGACCTTGCCCCTGCCGCCGCACTTGGTGCAGACCCTGGTAGTCTGCATCGTGCCGAACATCGTCTGCTGGCGGACGTTCACCTTGCCGGAGCCGTTGCAGTCCGGGCAGGTCTTTGCCTGGGTGCCCGCCTTAGCGCCGGAGCCGTTGCAGTCCGGGCAGGTGTCCACGCGGTTTATCTCGATATCGCGCACCATGCCCTTGCAGGCCTCCATGAACTTTATGCTAAGCGAAACCACGATATCCGAGCCCCTGCGCGGAGCGTTCGGATTGGAACGCGAACCGCCGCCGAATCCGCCGCCGAAAATGTTGTCGAATATATCGCCGAGATCTATGCCGTCGCCGCTGCTGAAACCGCCGGTGAATCCGCCGAAACCGCCGAATCCTCCTCCGCCGCCTGCGCCCTGACCCGCGCCGTAGCTGGGGTCGACTCCCGCAAAGCCGAACTGGTCGTATCTGGCTTTCTTCTCGGGGTCGGAAAGCACGTCGTTGGCTTCGTTGACCTCCTTGAATTTAGCCTCTGCCTCGGGATCATCAGGATTAAGGTCGGGGTGGTATTTCTTCGCCATCTGGCGGTACGCCTTCTTGATCTCCGCGTCGGTAGCGCCCTTTTTCAGGCCAAGCACCTCGTAGTAATCTTTTTTATCCATAAGTAATCAATCCTTTGTATGAGGTTCGTTTTGTTACAAGGTACGAAAACACAACGCCCTGCGGTTACCCTCAAGGCGCTGTGCAACCTTAATTATTCGTCGATGACTTCGCCGTCAACAGGACCGTTATCCTGCTGCGGAGCCGCGCCGTCAGCCGCACCGGCTGCCGCGCCCTGCGCCTGGTAGATCTTGCCCGCTACTTCGTAGAACTCCTTCTGGAGCTCGTCCTTGGCGGTCTTGATCGCCTCGATGTCGGTACCCTTGAGGGCTTCCTTGAGGGCGTCGAGCTTGGGCTGTACCTTTGCCTTGTCGTCCTCGGTGACCTTGTCGCCGAAGTCGGTCATGGACTTCTCGATCTGGTAAACCATCTGGTCTGCCTCGTTGCGAACGTCGACCTCTTCCTTGCGCTTCTTGTCCTCTGCGGCGAACTGCTCTGCTTCCTTGACAGCCTTGTCGATGTCGTCCTTGCTCATGTTGGTGGAAGCGGTGATGGAGATGTGCTGCTCCTTGCCGGTGCCGAGGTCCTTTGCAGTTACGTTAACGATACCGTTAGCGTCGATATCGAAGGTAACTTCGATCTGCGGGATACCGCGGGGAGCCGGAGCGATGCCGTCCAGACGGAAGGTACCGATGGACTTGTTGTCCTTAGCGAACTCACGCTCGCCCTGGAGGACGTTGATATCAACGCTGGGCTGGTTGTCGGAGTAGGTGGAGAATATCTGGCTCTTCTTGGTAGGAATGGTGGTGTTGCGCTCGATCATTCTGGTGCAAACGCCGCCAGCGGTTTCGATACCGAGGGACAGCGGAGTTACATCGAGCAGCAGCAGACCGGTTACTTCCTTGTTAAGTACGCCGCCCTGGATAGACGCGCCGATAGCAACGCACTCATCAGGGTTGATGCCCTTGAACGGCTCCTTGCCGAGGAAGTTCTTTACTGCGTCCTGAACAGCGGGGATTCTGGTGGAACCGCCGACCAGGAGTATCTTGTCGATCTCGTTCTTGTCAAGACCGGAATCGGAAATTGCCTGCTTGAGCGGACCCATTGTGGACTCAACGAGGTCTGCGGTCAGCTCGTTGAACTTAGCTCTTGTGAGGGTCACGTTGAGGTGCTTAGGACCTGTAGCGTCAGCGGTGATATACGGAATATTAACGTTGACGGAGGTGGAGTTGGAGAGGGCGATCTTAGCCTTTTCAGCCTCGTCCTTTAATCTCTGCATTGCGAACTTGTCGCTGCTAAGGTCGATACCGTCGGACTTCTTGAACTCGCCCTTGAGGTAGTCGATGACTCTCTGGTCGAAATCGTCGCCGCCGAGGTGGTTGTTACCAGCGGTAGCGAGAACCTCCTGGACGCCGTCGCCTATCTCGATAACGGATACATCGAACGTACCGCCGCCGAGGTCGTATACAACGATCTTCTGCTCCTCTTCCTTATCGATACCGTAAGCAAGCGCAGCGGCTGTCGGCTCGTTGATTATTCTGTGTACCTTCAGACCTGCGATCTGACCTGCGTCCTTGGTAGCCTGACGCTGGCTGTCGGTGAAGTATGCCGGAACTGTGATGACTGCGTCGGAGACCTTCTCGCCGAGGTATGCTTCAGCGTCGCCCTTGAGCTTCTGAAGGATCATCGCGGATATCTCCTGCGGAGTGTACTTCTTGCCGTCGATGTCTACCTTGTAATCGCTGCCCATGTGGCGCTTGATGGAAATAACGGTCTTTTCGGGGTTGGTAACAGCCTGGTTCTTAGCCAGCTGACCTACCAGACGCTCGCCGTCCTTGGTGAATGCCACAACGGACGGTGTTGTTCTGGAGCCTTCGGAGTTGGTGATAACTACCGGCTCGCCGCCCTCGATAACGGATACGCAGGAATTTGTTGTACCTAAGTCAATACCAATGATCTTTCCCATAATGAATTCCTCCATTCTTCTGTTCGCATGATGTCATGCTATGAAAATTACTTGATTTACTGTTTTTAATTTGCTACTGCGACCATGGCAAATCTAATTACCTTGTCGTTTATCTTGTAGCCCTTTGCGAAGGTCTTTGCGACCTTTCCGCTCTCGACGCCGTCCTCGTCTACGCGCTGTACCGCCTGGTGCAGCTGCGGGTCGAAGTCCGCGCCGTCGCTCTCTATCTCGGTAACGCCGAGCTTCTTGAGCGTTTCCATGAAGCTGTCGTAGATCATCTGAACGCCCTGCTTGTACTTCTCGTCGGAGCAATCCGCCTGGAGCGCCCTTTCGAGGTTATCCATTACCGGCAGGAAGTCTGACACAACGTTCGAGATGATATCCGCGCGGAGCTCGAGCTTTTCCTTTGCAGTGCGCTTTCTGTGGTTGTCGTATTCAGCCATCGTCCGGAGGAGCTGATCCTTTACCTGTGCCAGCTCTGCGGCGAGCTTGTCATCTGCGGGCTGTTCGTCGACCACCTCTGCTTCTGCGGGGGATTCCTCGGTCTGCGCGTTCTGCTCCAGAGCCATGCTTTCGCTATTCTCCATTTTCCTTGACCTCACTTTCTATCTGAGGCGGCTTATCCGTTTCTTCAGAAAGCAGCCTTGTAATCTTGTTGCTGAAATACTCGATGTAGGGAATGACCCTGCGGTAATCGAGCCTCATCGGTCCGATGACGCCTAGGGTTCCCGCGGGCTTTCCGTCCTTGTAGTAGGTGCCGCTGACGAAGCTTGAATTGCTTATCGCGACCGTATCCGCGCTGTCCTCGCCGCCAAATTTTATGTTTATCCCCGAGAACGTGCTGTCCAGCAGCGCTGAAAGCTCGTTCTTGTTTTCGAGGAACTTCATCACGTCCATCACGGGGAACTCCTGACATTCTATCAGGTTGCTCTGTCCCTGGACGTCGACGTCGCCCTGCATGAGGTCGTTCGACAGCTCGCAGACTGCGGTGAGCAGCGGCGAGAGCGTTATCATGTACGCTCCGAGCGCCTCGGTGAGCTTGTTGACGTACTCGTCGGTCATCTCCGCGAGGTTCACGCCCTGGAGGTGCTTGCTGACGAAGTTCGTGAAGAACTCCATCTGCTCGTTCGTCAGGTCGAACTGCATGCGGCAGACGCGGTTCTTTATCGCGCCGGTGCTGGTTATCATCAGCAGGACGTACATACGGCGTCCCGTGGGGATAACGTCCACCTTGGTTATCACGGAGAACTGCGAAACGTGGTTTGTGGAATACGTTGCGCATTTAGTTATCTCCGCGAGCGCTGCGGACGCGCTTTCGACTATCGCTTCCTCGGGGGAGGAGCTGCTGTCATGCACTGCCTGTTCGAGCAGGCCGTCGATATGTTCCTTGTCTGCCTGGTCGAGGGGGACGGGGTCCATCAGGTTATCGATGTAGAACCTGTAGCCCTTGTAAGTCGGCACTCTGCCCGCGGAAGTGTGCGGGTGGTCGAGGTAACCCTCCTGTTCGAGCGCCGCCATGGTATTTCTTATCGTGGCAGAGGAAACCGAGATGTCCGGTTTTTCGGCAAGCGCCTTTGAACCTACCGGCTCGCCCGTTCTGATATACTCATCGACTATTGCCGCGAGTATTTTCATTGCTCTGGTATCCAATCTGACCACCTTCCTACTTCTTTAGCACTCTATCTCCTTGAGTGCTAAATATAATATAACACAGGTTTGCAAAAAATGCAAGGGTTTTTCCACAAAAAAACAAACAAATAGATACAAATTTTTTAGCACTCTCTTGTGCACTTTGCTAAAACGGCGCTTAGAACCGCTTTGGAAGTCAGCTTGAAAGCTGTAAATTAATCGAAACGTCAAGAAATTGATAAAGACTGTGGGGGAAAACTCTTGTTTTCCCCCACACCCCTTTAGCGCTTTTGGAGCTTTTACCGCGCTGCCGCGCGGAGTTACTGCGCGCCGGCGCGCAGAGTGTGAGGGCTTTGCCCTCACACTCCCACTTCCTTTTGTAAGCAAAAGGAAGCGAAAACCAATCGCTGACGCGGTAGTTGAACAAAAGCTGCCAAATCACAGCTCCCCAGCCAGTCAGCCTTTCATTGAAGCCAGGGCGGCTATCCCCGCCCGGACTATCCCGTCCAGCTCGGACATCGCCGCGCCTTTCAACTCCTCCGGGAGCCGGGAACCGTCCCTGCGGCGCAGCTGCGCGGAGAGCAGCGTCCCACCGTCCGGCTGCGGCTCCAGCTTTATCGAGTACGCCTCGCAGCCGAACTCCCGCCCGCCATGGGTGAAGTTCAGCAGCGCCCGGTCGCTCTCCCCGGTCAGCAGCATCGCCCCGGCAGTCTGCTCCGCGTCCAGCGCCGCCGAGAGCCTCCCGCCGGATAGTATCCGCGAACCGCACAGCTCCGCAGTTTCCCCGTCCTCGCCGTCCGTCATGCCGTAGCCGTTTCGCGTTTCCCGGAACATCGGCAGCAGCGTTTCACGTCCGCCTGCCGCGTCATTCAGCAGGTCCAGCAGAGTCGCGCGCGGCGACGAGCCGGAGCTGTACGCGTTCTCTATCATGCTGACCGGCTTTTCGGCGGCGGTCAGCCCCTCCTTGAAGTGCAGGTCGGTGAGTATCTCCGGGTCGTCCGCCGTACATATCAGCATGTTAAGCGAACAGCGCATGTCCCGGGAGAGCGTTTCCAGCACCGGTGTGAAATCCGTCCTCCGGAATCCCCCGCCCAGTATCAGCAGGCGGTTCTCGCTCATGAATATCTCCTTGCCGTCCACCAGCGAGATGTCGTCCACCGCCTGCGCGAACGTGCTCCCGCGCCCGGTGACCTTTATCACGTTCTCGTCTGCGGCGTTGACCAGCTCGCCGCTCCCTCCGCCGGAGCTGAACAGCAGCGCGCTGACGACGTACTCCCCGTCGTAGTCCACCGCTGCAGCCTGGATTATCGCACGCTCCCCAAGTTCGGAGGTACAGCCGGTCAGCAGTAACAGCGCCCCCGCGAGCAGCGCTCCGGCGAGGACAGGCAGTTTTCTCATGCAGGTTCCTCCTTTCCGTGCTGGACGTCCTGCGCCCTGGCTCCACGGGAGCATTTCAGCACCTCGCCGACCACGGATACCGCCGCGAACGTCATCACGCCCATTCTGAACGCCGCCGCGAGCGCCCACACCGCGCAGGCGACCCCGTCCAGCCGCTTGAACAGCACGATATCCGCGAGGGAGCCGGCGGCGGCAATCGGGTACTCCGCCATGCTGTAGTACTCCCCGAGCACCGCCCCGAAGAACACGCAGAACAGCCCGGAGCACAGCATAGCCGCCCCGGTGAAGCAGAATCCCGCCGCGCCGAGCCTCCTGCGGCCGGAGCGGGTTTCCACCCTGACGTAGGGAAGCAGCGCCGCGAACACCAGGTACTCCCCGCTGCGGCAGAAGCGCTCGATGAAATCGGTGAGGAACAGCGGCGTGCTCCATTCCGGCAGTTCCCTGCCGAAGTCCATATATTGTATATCCGCGAGGATAAGCAGCAGAGTGACTATCCCCGCCGCCCAGAGGAACAGCACTCCCGCCCGGGCGAGGGCTTCCCCGCCCTTTACAGCGGAGTACGCCGCGAATCCCGCCAGCAGAGCCGCGATGAGCAGTTCCGGGGTCCTTACGAGAATGTTCTTATGGACGAACCCGGCGGCGTACACTGCAGTCCGCACCACGAACGCCGCCAGCAGCAGAGCCGCTCCCACCGCCGTGGACCAGCCCAGGAAGCGGTTTTTCCGCCACGCCGCCGCGTAGAATCCACTGCCCCTGCACGCGTAGACAAGCACCGGCAGCGCAATCAGGAAGCGGATAACCTCGGAGGAGAGCGCCGCTGCAAGTCCGCTGCCGCCGAACCCTCCCCGTGAGGGGTAGACCAGCTCGGCGGATACCCTCATCAGCAGGAGCACGCAGAAAAGCTGCGCCGCGCTTATCTTGTGGGAATTTTCAGTAATTTCAGCCATTCTGACCTCCGCTAAGTTCACTGCCGTTCAGCCCCTGTACGGTGACGTCGCCTTTCTGGAGGCGCTTCCAGCCCGCGCGGAACAGCATGTCCCGGGAGCTTCGCGGGTTGAACGGTGATATCGGCGCCATATACGGCACGCCGTAGGTGTTGAGGGAACACATCTTTATAATAATGACCCCCGCCGCCAGAAGCAGCCCGAACAGCCCGAAGATACCCCCCGCGAGGATATAGATGAACCGCAGAATGACAGTGCGCTCGTAAAGCGCTGGGACGACGAAGCTGCAAAGCCCGCTAAGCGCGACTATCAGCACCATCGGCGCGCCGACCAGCCCGGCGTTGACCGTGATATCCCCGATGACTATCCCGCCGACCACGCCGATGGCGTGACCGATGGGACGCGGCAGGCGTATCCCGGCTTCCCGGAGTATCTCGTACATGAAGTGTATCAGCAGGCACTCCGCCATCAGCGAGAACGGCGCCGCCTGCTCGGCGGCGGCGAGGTTCAGCAGCAGCGACGACGGGAGCAGCTCCGGACTGTAGGAGGCTATCGCGACGTAGGCTCCCGGCAGGAACAGCGTGATGAAATACGCCGCCAGCCTGACTATCCTGATGAACAGCGCGTAGAACGGCTTCTGCGCGTAGTCGTCCAGGGTCTGGAAGTTCTCGATGAACAGGTAGGGCACGGTCAGCGCGAACGGCGTTCCGTCGACGAGTATCCCGACCCGCCCCTCGTACAGCTTCGCCGCGAAGGAATCCGGACGCTCGCAGGTGCCGCACTCCGAGAAGAACCACCCGCCGCTCCCCTCGAAGAACGGCTGGAGGTACCCGCTCTCCAGTATCGTGTTGAGCTTCACGGTCTTGAGCCGCTTCTTCACGTCCTCCAGGAGCTTCGGCGAAACCTTGTCGCTAAGGTAGCACAGGCAGATATCCGTGTTGCTGCGCCCGCCTATCACCATCATCTCGAACACCAGGGTCGGCGACTTTATCCGGCGGCGTATCAGCGCCATGTTGCGCCGTATGACCTCCACGAAGCCCTCGCGGCTCCCCCGGACGTTCAGCTCTCCGGACGGCTCGTCCACTCCACGGGCGGGGTAGCCCTGTATCCCGATAGCTATTCCCCGGGACGTCCCGTCCACCAGGATTATCGCGAAGCCGCTCTGCATTTTCAGCGTCAGGTCGCCGATGTTCAGCACGTCGAGCTGCTCCGCCGCGATGAGCCAGTCGTCGAACAGCCGGGACATTATCTCCTCCGGCGGGAGTTTTTCGGCGTTCCCGGTGCTGTTCAGCTTGTGGTAGATGAGCTGCGCCAGCGTGTCCGTGTCCGCCATTCCCTCGCAGGTCACCACCGCTATCCGCGCCCCGCAGAGCGTTCCCGTCTTTATTATGACGTCGCTCGAACCGCCGGTTATCCCTTTAAGCATGGTGAGATTCCTGTCCAGCGACTTCGCAAGCGGAATGTCCTGCGGTATCGAGGTGTGTACTTCTTCTGACAATTCTTATTCCCCTTTCGTTGGATTCTCATGCTATTTTGTCCCAATGCAGTTGATTTATTCAACATTTTATGGTACAATACTTATTAAAAGGAAGTGACGCTATGGAATTCAGAAAAGCAACACCGGAGGATTTACCGCAGCTCATCGGACTGTACACCGCGATCTATCTCAACATGCAGGAGCAGGGTATATACCTCTGGAACGAGCGCTACCCCGCGGACGCCCTCCCCGGGGACATCTCCGCCGGGAGGCTCCACGTCCTCATCGGGCGCGGGAAGATCGTCGCGGCGTTCGCGCTGGACGAGGATACTCCCTTTGCGGACGTCCAGTGGAGCGACCCCTCCGCGAAAGCCGCGATACTCATGCGGCTGGGGGTCCAGCCGGAATCAAGCGGGCTGGGCTTTGGCAGGAGGTGCCTTAAATACGCGGCGCAGACCGCCCGGGACAGCGGCTTCAAGTACCTGCGCGTCCTGGTAGTGGACTGCAACACGCCTGCGGAGCGGTTTTATCAGAAATGCGGCTGCGCAAAGGCTCCCGGGATACACTCCCAGCATGTCGAGGGGATAGACGGAGTACTAAAAGAATACGGCTACGAGATAAAACTGTGAGGTAACGTAATGATACAGAAGCTGACCCAAAAGATGATAGAATACTACATCGGCGACCCGAAGCGGATTCAGCACTTCATCAAGGTGCACGCATTCGCGCGGTACATCGGGCTGCGGGAGCGCCTGCCGGAGCACTCGCAGTTCCTGCTGGAATGCGCCGCGCTGGTCCACGACATCGGCATAAAGCCCGCCGAGGAGCAGTACGGCGAGTGCGGCGGAAAGCTCCAGGAGCGCCTGGGTCCCCCGGAAGCCGAAAAAATGCTGACCGGACTGGGATTCGACCCCGGCGACATCTCCCGGATATGCTACATGGTGGGACACCACCACACCTATGACAACATCGACGGCGACGACCTCCGGATACTCATCGAGGCGGACTTCATCGTGAACCTCTACGAGGACGCGGCGTCCGCGCAGGCAGTCGGCGCGGCGTACCGCCGGATATTCCGCACCGAGAGCGGAAAGGAGCTTATCCGCACGGTTTTCAACATTCCACAGGAGGAAGCATGAGATTCATCGCGTGGCTGATAACCCTCGCGGAGAACTCCGACCGCATCGCCGGAGCCGCCGCAGACTGGCTGCGTAAAAAACTCGGGGGACGTACCGACATGGTCATACGCATTCTGCATTTCCTGCTCATCACGCTGGGTATCGCAAGCCCGCTGCTGCTGAACCTCGCGGGAGCGCCGCTGGCGGCGTACATTCTGGTCTACACCGCGTTCTTCGCTTATATTATAGTATACTGCGTTTTCCCACAGCTGAAGAAGTACCCCACGCTGCGGCTGCGCGTCCTCGCCGACGGCACGGAGCAGATACTCGCGTTCTTCGTGACCGGGATAGCCTGCCTTGGTATCACTGCGTTCACGGTCTGGGCGGCGGTCTGCGGGCGCATTACCCTCGCCGGCGCGATTTCCGGCGGGATAGTGATGTTCTTCGCCGAGCTGGTCATCTTCTGGAACGGTATCATCAAGGTCTACTGCACCTCCGTGCAGCTCGGGATAAAAATGCGCGTCTGGGGTATCGTGCTGGGTATGATAGTCCCCGCTGACCTCGTTATGCTCGCGCTCATCTACCGCACAGTACGGCGGGAATGCGCGTTCGAAACCGAAAAGGCTCTGCTGAACCAGTCCCGCCGCGACGAGCAGCTCTGCCGCACGAAGTACCCGCTGCTGCTCGTCCACGGAGTGTTCTTCCGGGACAGCAAGCTGATGAACTACTGGGGGCGCATTCCCGCCGAGCTGGAAGCCAACGGCGCTACGATATTCTACGGCGAGCAGCAGTCCGCCGCTTCCGTGGAGGACAGCGCCCGGGAGCTTGCGCAGCGCATCGAGGAACTGGTACAAAAGACCGGCTGCGGCAAGGTGAACATCATCGCGCACTCCAAGGGCGGGCTGGATTCCCGCTGCGCCATCTCGAAGCTCGGTGCGGATAAGTACGTCGCCTCCCTCACCACGATAAACACGCCGCACCACGGCTGCCTTTTTGCGGAGTACCTGCTGAATACCGCGCCGGAGAAGTTCGTAAAGAGCGTCGAGAAAATTTACAACTCTGCGTTCCGGCGCCTGGGCGACCCGGACCCGGATTTCCTTGCGGCGGTCACCGACCTCACGAACAGCCGCTGCGAGCAGTTCGACCTCGACACCCCGGACGCGCCGGGCGTGATGTACCAGAGCGTAGGCTCCCACGCCCGCTGCTCAAAAAGCGGGCGCTTCCCGCTGAACCTCTCCTACCCCATCGTGAAGAAGTACGACGGCGACAACGACGGGCTGGTGGCGCTGACCTCCGCGCCCTGGGGCGAGGATTTCACCGTGCTCCACCCCACCGGAAAGCGCGGCATAACCCACGCGGACGTCATCGACCTCAACCGCGAGAATATCCCCGGCTTCGACGTCCGGGAGTTTTACGTTCAGCTCGTCAACAGGCTGAAACTGCGGGGATTCTGAACGATAGTACAAACAGCATGAAAAATCGTACAAATCTATCCTCTTTGATTATAACTATGGAAGTTTCGTAAGAATCCCGGCGATTTATTGTACGCTTTGCCGCTTTACAAATCCGGAATTTCTGGTATACTATTAAGTGTAAACGGTTCCACGGGAACTCACCACATCACCACAAAGGAGAACGAACATGAGTATTACAAAACAGCCCGAATGGCTCGACAACGCAGTATTCTACGAAATATATCCCCAGTCCTTCAACGACACCAACGCAGACGGCATCGGCGATTTCAACGGAATCACCGAGAAGCTCGACTACATCAAGGAGCTGGGCTGCAACGCGCTGTGGATAAACCCCTGCTTCAAGTCGCCGTTCGGCGACGCGGGCTACGACGTGGAGGACTACTACACCACCGCTCCGCGCTACGGCACCAACGAGGACCTCGCGCGGGTGTTCGCCGAGGCTCACGCCCGTGGAATGCACGTCCTGCTGGACCTTGTGCCGGGTCACACTGCAGTCACCCACAAGTGGTTCAGGGAATCCATGAAAGCGGAGCGCAACGAGTTCACCGACCGCTACGTCTGGACGAACAGCATCTGGGAATCCCCGGAGGGAATGGGCTGTATCCGCGGCATTTCCGACCGTGACGGCTCCTGCGCGGTGAACTTCTTCTCCCACCAGCCCGCGCTGAACTACGGATTCTACAAGCCCGACCGCGACTGGCAGCAGCCGATGGACGCTCCCGGTCCCGTAGCGACCCGCGAGGCGCTCAAGGATATCATGCGTTTCTGGCTTTCCATGGGCTGCGACGGATTCCGCGTAGACATGGCGGGCTCCCTCGTGAAGCACGACGAGGACGGCAAGGGCACCATCGCGCTGTGGCAGAATATCCGCGAGTTCCTGGACGAGGAGTTCCCCTCCGCCGCGATGGTCAGCGAGTGGGGAGAACCGGACAAATCTCTCATCGGCGGGTTCCACATGGACTTCCTGCTGCACTTCGGACCCTCCCACTACAACGACCTGTTCCGCTGCGAGGAGCCGTACTTCTCCAAGCGCGCGAAGGGCTCCGCGAAGGAGTTCATCGCGGCGTACAAGGCGAACTGCGCCAAAACTGGCGGCAAGGGGCTCATCTGCATTCCCTCCGGCAACCACGACATGGACAGGCTTGCAAGGACGCTCGACACGGACGAGCTGCGAGTTGCGTTCGCGTTCCTGCTGTCGATGCCGGGCGCGCCGTTCATCTACTACGGCGACGAGATAGGTCTGCGCTACGTCGAGGGGCTGACCTCCGTGGAGGGCGGCTACGGACGTACCGGCTCACGCTCCCCCATGCAGTGGAACAAGGGGCTGAACGCTGGATTCTCCACTGCCCCGGCTGAAAAGCTGTACATTCCGCAGGACCCTGCCGCAGACCGTCCCGACGCGGAGAGCCAGATGTGCGACCCGGATTCCCTGCGCAGCGAGGTGAAGAAGCTCATTGAGTTCCGCCAGGCGCACCCGGCGCTCCGGAGCCGTGGCTCCATCGAGTTCATCTCGGACGGCTATCCGATGGTGTACAAGCGTTCCGACGGAGAGCAGACGATCGCGGTCATTATCAATCCCTCGGCTGAAGCTGCGGAGGTCCCCGGGATTACCGGAAAGGTGATCTATACTGTAGGCGGCAGCGCCGAAGCCGTAAGCGGCGCCGTAAAGGTAAGCGGCTGCACCGCAGCGTTCGTCGAGCTGTAAATTAAAAGAACACAGCAACAGCCCCGGGAATAATTCCCGGGGCTGTTGAAGCATCTTTGCACAGCGCCGTCCTAAGTCAGGATTTCAGGCTGCGGATAACCGACCCTCAGGACCGCCCCCCGCATTCGCGGAGGGCGGCAGGCTATTCAGCGGAGGTCAGTCTTTCCGGCAGTACCGGAGTATGGTCGAGAGTACGTCGCGCACCACCAGGGGCTTAGGAAGGTGAGCGTTCATTCCGGAGTCGAGGCTGGCGCGGACGTCGTCCGGGAACGCGTTCGCCGACATGGCGATGATGGTGACCGTACCCGCGTCCGGACGGTCGAGGGCGCGTATCTCCCGGGCGGCGGTCATGCCGTCCATCACCGGCATCATGATATCCATGCAGACCGCGTCGTAGAACCCCACGTCCGAAACCCGGAACGTGTCCACTGCCTCCTGACCGTTCCACGCCTTGGTGACCGACGCGCCGTGGCTGGTCAATACCATGTCCGCAATCTCCATGTTCAGCTCGTTGTCCTCCACAAGGAGAATGTTCAGCCCGTTCAGGCAGTCGCGGGAGGGCTGCTCCAGCTCGCCGGGCTGGCGGTAGTCCTTGTCGACCCGGAACGTGAGCCGCGTCGTGAACGTAGTCCCCACGTTCTTCTCGGACTGGCAGGTTATCGTCCCGCCGAGGGCGTCCACCAGCTTCTTCACGATGGAAAGCCCCAGCCCGGCGCCCTGGTAGGTGGTGCGGGCGGTCTGCGCCTCCTGGGAGAACGGCTCGAACAGGTGCGCCTGGAACTCCGCGCTCATTCCGATGCCATTATCCGAGCAGATGAACTCGTAGGTCACCGTGTCCTCCGTGCGGGACACCATGCGGGTGTTCACCCGGACGTAGCCGCCCTCCCTGCCGTACTTCACGGCGTTGCCGCTGATGTTGTACAGTATCTGCTTCGCGTGGCGCGGGCTTCCGATGAGCCGCGTCACAGGCAGGTCGCCTTTCCGCAGCACTTCGTAGCTGATGTTCTTCGCCTGCGCCTGCGGGATAACCACTACGTTGACCTCCTCGAGCATCTCCATGATGTCGAACGGCTTATTCTCGAGGACGATGTCGCCGTTCTCGAGCTTGCTCATGTCGAACAGGCTGTTGACCAGCTCGAGCAGCGTATCCAGCGCGATGGTCGCGCTGTCCCGGCAGTGCTGCTGAAGCTCCTGGTCCTCCGGGTGGTCGGCGCCCAGCTGAATGTAGCCCCGTATCCCGTTTATCGGCGTGCGGATATCGTGGCTGATACGCCGCAGGAACTCGTCCTTGGCGCTGTTCGCGACCTTCGCCTCCTGCGCTTCCTTTTCTATGCGCGCCTGGTATGCCGCCTCCCGGGCTTTCTCCTTGTCGACGTCCTGGAGGAGCGCCAGCACATGCCTGGGCTTTCCGTCCTCGTCGTAGTCGGCGACGGTCGCGCTGACGCGGCACCACCGTATCTCGTCGTCCCGTGTAGCCTGGTAGTCCGCGTAGAAGCTCCGGCGCATTTCGGTTATCCTGTCGCGGCTTAGGTTGTCGCAGATGTACTCGTAGGACAGCACATGCGCTATCTCATCGCGGTATTTTTCCGCCACCATCATGCTAAGGAACAGGTCCTTGAGAAACCCGAAATCCCCGTTCGCCGGGACGATGTTCTCAAGCCAGGGAGCCACATATACGGTCTTGTACACGTTCTCCCGGACGTCGACGTAGAACAGGCAGAAGTAGATCGTTTCCAGGGATTTCAGCATGGTTACGGTTTCGGTAAGGCGCTGATTGCTCTCGCGGAGCTTCTCCTGGTTCGCGGCGAGCGCGCGGTTGCGCAGCGCGAATATCATCACGCACGCGATAAGATAAATAACGACGACGATACCCACTGTGACGAAGCAATCCGAAAACACGGAGAGCGCGGGGTAATACACCATGACGCCGTAGTCCTCATAGGCGGAGCGGTATCCCCACCAGTACTGCCCGTCTGCGGCGAACTGATGGAGCTGCCCGTCCTTCTCTATCCCGGAAAGCTGCCGGAGGAAATCGCTGCCGTCCACGTCCGCGCCGTTGAATGCGGGGTCGCTGGTGGCGCTGACGCGTCCGCCGCTGAAAATGACGTAGTGACCACAGTTTTCGAGGTACAGACCGGAGAGCATGCTCTCGAGGTCGCTTTCCGAATCGGAAACCAGCCCGGTGGGCTGCTTGTAGAACCCGATGATTATCCCCGGTGCGTCCTGCCGCGCCATCGCGCACAGGTCGTAGAACTCCCCGTCCGCCTCCACGCGCTCCGCGAATATCTTCGCGGGGTGGGTAAGGATATCCGCGAACCTCCTGCCGAGGTCGGTTTCCGTCCAG
This sequence comes from uncultured Oscillospiraceae bacterium, assembly GCA_934456315.1. Classification (GTDB taxonomy): domain Bacteria; phylum Bacillota; class Clostridia; order Oscillospirales; family Ruminococcaceae; genus CAG-115. Next base: position 15,741 of record CAKSHG010000020.1, read on the forward strand.
CCGGAGCTGCGGAACCTGCGGGTGTAGCCGGAGGCGTCTGTTTCAAGCTCCCCGTTTAGCAGCACCACGCCGCTTATACGCAGGCTGTCGACGTACTCCTCAAGCGCCGCGTCGTCCACAAGCTCCGGCTCGTCCGCCAGGCGGCTGCGGAAATCCCGCAGCAGGCCGGTCATGCGGAACAGGCTCTTTGTGCGGTCGGTCGCCACGACCCTGCTGAAGCTCGCGCACTGGGTCTTGAGAGTGGCTGCGGCGCTTTCCGCAAGGTCCCTCGACTGCAAAATCTCAATATAGACGGATATCGGCACTGCCGCCAGGACCAGAACTATACCGATGATGACCGCTTTCAGCAGCGTCAGGCTGCCGCGCTTTGCGGCGGGTCTGTTTTTTTCTTCCATCACGAATCACCAAGCGCCTTTTCGGCGTTCACATATTTTCCGATTATCTCCTTGAGCGTTCCGTCGGAGCGCATTTCCGACAAAGCCTGCGACATCTCCCCGACGACCTGGAAGTCGCAGTCCTTGCTGAACGCTACCCCGAGGTTCGCGTGTACGAGGTCCTCGTCGAGCACGCGGTAGTCCACGCCGACTATATCCAGCTGCTCCCGCAGCGCTGCGGCGTACCCCGCGCAGGCGTCGACGTAGTCGTTGCGCAGAGCCGTCACGGCGTCGCCGAGGTCGGTCATGCAGTAAACGTTCTCAACTGCGGGCACGCCCGGCTCCGACTGGTCGAGGAATATCTCCTCCGTCCTGGAGGACACCCTGACCGCCACGCTCTTCCCCTCCAGCTCGGACAGGTGCTGAATGGGGCTGTCGTTCATGACTACGACCACCTGCCGGGTCGTCATGTAGGGTATCCAGGTGTAGCGCTCCTCCTGCCCGTCGATGGCGATGCAGCTCCACAGGCAGTCTACCCCGCCGCTTTCCAGCAGGGCGTCGCGCTGGCTCCACTCTATCTGCTCGAATACCGGCTTGTATCCCATGCGCTCGCAGACCTCCTGCGCTATTTCAACGTTCAGCCCGGCGAACTCGCCGTCCTCGTCGATGTAGCAGTAGGGACGGTAGTCGTCGCAGCCTATGACCAGCTCCGGGAGCGGCTCCTCCTGCGCGGAGCAGCCGCTGATGAGCGCCGCGGCGATGGAAATCAGAGCCGCTGCAAAGAACTTTTTCAACATATCTTTAACTCCATTATAAAAATGAATCAACACTTGTATGTTGCTATATTATACTATAAATTGACAAATTTATCAAGATACTTATCAATGAAAGCTATAAAAAATCCGTTAAGAAAAATTCACATCGGCGCCTGCAAATTCCTGAAAAACCGCGCAGGGCAGTTGACATACATTTATGATAGTAGTATAATGTGTTCAGAAAGCAGACCCGTTTGTGAAAGGACTGAATATGAAGAAACACGTTCCCGTGCTTATCGCGGCGGGCGCGCTCGCTGCTGCGGCGGCAGTGCTGTTCGCCTTTCAGGTGCCGCAGAAAGCGGCGCTCACCGCCGGAGCGGCGCAGTACCTCCGGGAGAAATACGGCAATATCCCGCAGGCGGCGGA
>CAKSHG010000021.1 GCA_934456315.1 uncultured Oscillospiraceae bacterium
GCGGTGTGCATATCTGGCTGCACGCTGAACAGGCGTCCGGCTGTCATCGGTCTGATGGAGAGCTATCGCATACATATTAGATATACGATATAGCATACCAGCCGATGATGATACCTCATCGGCTGTATTTATTTGCATAAGAGAAAGGAAACACTCCCATGAAAGAAAAGTACAATGTCGGTATAATCGGCGCAACAGGTATGGTAGGTCAGCGTTTCGCGACCCTGCTTGAAAATCACCCCTGGTTCCATGTAGTTGCACTCGCAGCTTCTCCCCGCTCCGCTGGCAAGACCTACAAAGAGGCAGTAGGCTCCCGCTGGCTGATGGATACCCCCATGCCCAAGAGCATGGAGGACATCGTTATCATGGACGCAACAGCTGACGTTGACAAGATCGCTTCCATGGTAGATTTCGTATTCTGCGCAGTTGACATGAAGAAGGACGAGATCAAGGCCCTCGAGGAGAGATACGCAAAGGCAGAGTGCCCGGTAATGTCCAACAATTCCGCTAACCGCTTCACTCCCGACGTTCCGATGATAATCCCGGAGGTCAACGCAGACCACGCTGCAATCATCGACGCGCAGAAGAAGCGCCTCGGCACAAAGCGCGGCTTCATCTCCGTAAAGTCCAACTGCTCTATCCAGAGCTACGTTCCGGCGCTCTCTCCGCTTAGAAAGTTCGGCATCAAGAATATCCTCGCGTGCACCTACCAGGCAATTTCCGGCGCAGGCAAGACCTTCGAAACCTGGCCCGAGATGGTAGACAACCTTATCCCGTACATCGGCGGCGAGGAAGAGAAGTCCGAGCAGGAGCCGCTGAAGGTCTGGGGTCATATCGAGGGCAATGAGATCGTTAAGGCGCAGTCCCCGCTGATCACCACACAGTGCCTTAGAGTTCCGGTTTCCAACGGTCACTTCGCAGCAGTATTCGTAAACTTCGAGAACAAGCCCTCCATGGACGAGATCAAGAAGATCTGGGCTGAATACTCCGGCGAGCCGCAGGCTCTGAAGCTCCCCTCCGCTCCGAAGCAGTTCATTCACTACTTCGAGGAGGACAACATGCCGCAGGCTAAGCTCCACCGCAACCTTGAGGGCGGCATGGCTGTATCCGTAGGCAGACTGCGTCCGGATACCATGTTCGATTACAAGTTCGTATGCCTTTCCCACAACACCCTCAGAGGTGCCGCAGGCGGCGCCGTTGAAATGGCAGAGCTACTCGCTGCAAAGGGCTATCTCGACTGATCTTCCACGAAAGGATAACCATGAAGAAAACTATTTTTACCGGCGTAGGCACCGCCATCGCCACCCCGATGAACGCTGACGGCTCCATCAATTACGACGAGTTCGGCAAGCTCATCGAGTTCCAGATTGCAAACGGCGCCGACGCGCTGGTAGTCTGCGGCACCACCGGCGAAGCCTCCACGATGCCCGACGAGGAGCACCTCGAGTGCATCGGCTACGCTATAAAGAAGGTCGCTCACCGCGTTCCGGTCATCGCCGGGACCGGCGCCAACGACACCGCGCATGGTATCAGGCTCTCCGTTGCCGCTGAAAAGCTCGGCGCGGACGCGCTGCTCCAGGTAACGCCCTACTACAACAAGGCGTCCCAGCGCGGACTGGTGAAGCACTTCACCGCCATCGCGAACAGCGTGAAGATACCGATAATCCTTTACAACGTTCCCAGCCGCACCGGCTGCAATATCTCCATCGACACCTACAAGGAGCTTGCAAAGGTACCGAACATCGTCGCGACCAAGGAAGCAAGCGGCAACATGTCCCTTGCGGCAGAGATCGCAGCCTACACCGATCTCGACATTTATTCCGGCAACGACGACCAGGTGCTGCCGATACTTTCCCTCGGCGGAAAGGGCGTCATCTCTGTGACCTCCAACCTCATGCCGAAGGAAAAGCATGACGAGGTCGCTCTGTTCAACGCAGGCAAGCAGGCGGAGGCGCTTGCTATCCAGGCGAAGATACTGGCGTTCGAGAAGGCGCTGTTCATGGACGTGAACCCCATTCCCGTCAAGGAAGCCCTGAATATTATGGGATTCAAGGCGGGCGAGTGCAGGCTCCCCCTGTGCTCCATGTCCGAGGAGCAGGTCGCTAAGCTCAGGAGCGCTATGGAGCCGCTCGGCTTAGTCGGCGCAATAAAGTAAAATAACGTGCGGGCGGAATGCGGAAAATTGCTTTCCGCCCGATACTGGCATATCTGCAAAACCTGAAAGGAATAACAAATGACAAGAATCGCAATAACAGGCGCATGCGGCCGCATGGGCAGGGTCATCTCCGGGCTGGTAAAGGACCGCGCTGACTGCGAGATAATCGCCGGGGTCGACGTTGCCGGCGAGCAGTACGCGGAGTTCCCGGTGTACAAAAAAGTGTTCGACCTGCCGGAGAAGCCGGACGTAATCATTGATTTCTCGCACCCCTCCGCGCTGCCTGACCTGCTTAGCTACGGCAAGATGAACAGCGTCCCGCTGGTGCTCGCGACAACGGGCTATACCGACGAGGAGCGCGCGCAGATAACCGCTGCGTCGGCACAGGTTCCGGTGTTCTTCACGTTCAACATGTCCCTCGGAATAAACCTGCTGGTGGAGCTGGCGCGCAAGGCTACGCAGATACTCGGCGGTCAGTTCGATATCGAGATAGTCGAGAAGCACCACAACCAGAAGAAGGACGCGCCCTCCGGCACCGCAATAATGATAGCGGAAGCCATCAATGAGGAGCTGGGCGGCAAGGATCATTTCGTCTATGACCGCCACAGCGTCCGCAAGCCCCGCGACAAGGACGAGATAGGAATGCACGCTATCCGCGGCGGCACGATAGTCGGCGAGCACGACATCATATTCGCCGGACATGACGAGGTGATAACCCTGTCGCATTCGGCGCAGTCAAGGGAAGTTTTCGCGAACGGCGCGGTGAACGCCGCAGTGTTCCTTGCGGGGAAGCCTGCGGGAATGTACGCAATGTCTGATCTTATCAAGGAGGGCTGACAATGAACATCACAGTAACAGAAAACGTATCGGCGGTTACCTTCAACAACGTACCGCTCTACAAGACCATCATGGAGGACACCCTGACCGCAGTGGCAGAGGCAGGCATAAACATCGACATGATCTCGATGACCGCGCCGACCTCCGAGCGCTTCGGCTTCGGGTTCACGCTGGACGACGACGACATGCCCAAGCTCCTGACCGTAGTGAAGCGCCTCAAGGAGAAGCACGACATCACTCCGATGATAAACAGCTGCAACCGCAAGATAGTCATCAAGACCGGCGAGATGGAAGCACAGGCGGGCTTTGCGGCAAAGGTGTTCAACCTGCTGAACAAGATAGACGCGATGATACTTCTGATAACCACAGGCGTTGACGAGATCTCCGTGCTTATCCGCGAGAGTGACGGCGAGGCTGCCGAGGCAGGATTAAGGGAGCTGTTCAAGTGAGCGTTCTTGATCTGATATCAACGGCGGCAGCTGACGTGGCGACCGCAGAAGCCTCCACCCACGAAGCGACGATAAACGACGCAGTTCACGACCTGGTGGAGCACCCGGAGGAAACGGTGAACCGGCTCGGCGAGTTCTTCCAGAACATGTGGAACGCGATAGTGAGCGCCGTTCCGACGATAATCCTTGCGATAATCGTGCTGGTGGTGGGGCTCATCGTCTGCAAGCTGGTGCTGAAGCTCCTAAGCAAGGGGCTTGACCGCACCCGCCTTGACCTGACGGTCACAAATTTCACGAAGCAGTGCTGCAAGATAGTGCTGTACGTTCTGCTGGTCACGGTCGTTCTTAGCACGCTGGGTATCCCGGCAACGTCCATCGTCACTGTTATCGGCACGGCGGGCGTCGCGATAGGTCTTGCATTGCAGAACAGCCTGTCGAACGTCGCGGGCGGCATCATGCTGATGATCAACAAGCCGTTCAAGATAGGCGACTACATTTCCGTTGCCGGAGTAAGCGGCACGGTAAGGCAGATAACGATACTGTACACCAGGCTGGATTCCGATTCCAACCAGGCGATATTCATACCCAACGGGCAGGTGTCCGGCGCGACCGTCACGAACAACAACAGCAACGGTATCCGCCGCGTGGATATGGTGTTCTCGATAAGCTACGAGGACGATTTCGAGAAGGCGCAGCAGGTCATCTGCGAGGTGCTGAAGCGCAACGAGATGGTGCTGAAGGACCCCGCTCCGACGGTGCGTATGCTGGAGCACGCCGCAAGCTCGATAAACATCGCGGTTCGTCCGTGGTGCAAGTGCGCGGACTACTGGAGCGTGTACTTCCAGACCATGGAGGATATCCGTGCAGCGTTCAATGCGGCTGGTATCTCGATACCGTTCGACCAGCTCGACGTCCACGTCGTAAAGTAAATCCGCTAAGGAGCAGACTAAAATGTCTGCTCCTTTTCTGCATATTTTCTGACCATTATTGCAAATAGTGTGTATAATTATTCAAAAAGCACTTGAACTAATTTCAAAAGTGTGGTATACTAAAATAGATTAAATATGTTCGCCTGAAATTCAGGAGGTAAATATGGAAAAGAAAGCAAACAAGCCTGTCGGAACGATAAAGGTTTCCGAGAGCGTTATAGTCAAGATGGCGGAGCTCGCCGCCGCCGAGATAGACGGAGTATACTGCCGGGGACAGGCTCCCGCGCCGTCGAATACGAAGTCAAAGGTGCTGGGACCCGTCCGCGCAAGGCTGGGCGAGGACACGGCAGAGCTGCGCGTGGACATCATCGTCATGGAGGGCTACAACGCAGTCAACGTTGCGGAGGCAGTCCAGAAGAGCATAAAGTCCGCGATACAGAGCATGACGAACTTCACAGTAACAAAGGTAGACGTAAACGTTGCCGGAATAAAATTCAAGGAGAGCGCCGTGTGAGCGCAGTAACGAAAATGGAAGAAAAACTTAGCAGAAGAGAAGTCCGCGAGGGCGCATTCATAATCTTATACCAGACCATGTTCGGTCAGACCCCGCAGGAGATAACCGAGGCGGACGAGGAGGCTTTCGGGCTTGCCCGCAACCACGAAACAGACCTGATGGTGAACGGTGTGCTTTCCCACGACGAGGAGCTCACCGGGATAATCGCGAAGTACAGCACCACGCGCTCCGTAGCGCGTATTTCCAAGGTCAACCTTGTGATAATGAAGATTGCTATCTACGAGATCAAGTACGACGACAAGGTTCCCGGCGCCGCTGCGATAAATGAGGCGGTGGAGCTCGGCAAGAAGTATGCGTTCAAGCAGGATTGCAGCTTCATCAACGGCGTGCTGAACTCGTATCTTGAGGAGTTCGAGAATGCCAGAGATTGATTTCGGGCTGGAGAATTTCGGCAGGCGCGCGCCTGCTCCCGACCCGGTAATAACTGTAACGCAGCTCACCGCCATGGTAAAATCGGCGGTGAGCTCTGCGCCGGGGCTTTCCAGGGTCGCGGTGGCGGGGGAGATCTCCGGCTGCACCCGTTCGGCGAAGGGCCACATCTACCTCACGCTGAAGGACGGCACCAACGTCGTCAGCGTTGTGATATTTGCGGGCGCGGCGGCGCACCTCACCCATCAGCCGCAGAACAGCGAGCAGGTGGTCTGCCACGGTTCTGTTGACATCTACGGCGGTCAGGGACGCTACCAGATCTACTGTACTGACGTGACCCTCCAGGGAGCGGGCGCGCAGGCTGCCGCCCTCGAGGAGCTAAGGCGCCGCCTGGAGCAGCAGGGGCTGTTCAACCAGCACCGTCCTATCCCGCGTAAGCCCAGGACCATCGCGGTGGTCACCTCGGCGACAGGCGCGGCGATAACTGACATCAAGAACGTGCTCGCAAGGCGCTGCCCGTTCGTGAAGCTGCTGCTGATCCCGGCGCTCGTCCAGGGCGCGGAGGCTGACCAGTCCGTCGCGGCTGGTATTCGCCGCGCGCAGGACACCAACGCGGACGTCATCATCTTCGGGCGCGGCGGAGGCTCCGCAGAGGACCTCTCCTGCTTCAATTCCGAGGTGATAGCCAGGGCAGTCTACGCGAGCCGTATCCCGACCATCTCGGCGGTGGGGCACGAGCGCGACTACAGTATCTGCGACTACGCGGCGGACATGCGCGCGCCAACGCCCTCGGCTGCGGCGGAGCTTGCAACGTCGGTCACCACCGGAATGATGCTCGACGAACTGAACAACAACCTGCTCCAGATACGCAGCAAGATGACGAATTACCTTTCCGGGTGCAGCAGGGTGCTGGATTCTCGAATGGCGCTGATAACGGCGCAGTCGCCCTCCGCGCGCATCAGGAACGCGTCCCAGCGCCTGGATACGCTGGAGCAGCAGATACGCAGGAGCGTCCACGACCGGCTCGACCGCCTGGACCGCGCAGTCACGGCGAGCGCCGGAGTGATATCCGCGCTGAATCCGCTGGCGGTGCTGTCGAGGGGATATTCCGTCACCAGTTCAGAGCGCGGGATAATCACAGACGCGGCGCAGCTCTCCCCGGGGGACGTTATTCGTATCAGGCTCGGCAGGGGCGAGGTCGCAGCGAAGGTGACCGCAGTAAGCGAAGAATGACCGTTCCGATTTGGAGGTAACATAAATGGATTTTGAACAGGCAATGGCAAGGCTCGCGGAGATATCCGGGCTGATGGGAAAGAGCGACCTCAAGCTTGAGGACTCGATGAAGCTCTACACCGAAGCAGTGGAGCTTACCAGGAAGTGCAAGGAATACATCAGGAATGCGGAGCTTCAGGTTCAGACACTTGAGTCCGCAGACCGACCGGAGGGCGCAATTGGATAAGGAAACAGTCAGGGAGCAGCTCCGGGACTACGCGGAGATGACCGAGCGCGCGCTGGATTCCTACCTGCCGGAAACAGAGTGCCTGCAAAAGAACGTGATACTTGCAGCGCGGCACAGCCTGACCGCCGGAGGCAAGCGGATAAGACCCGCGCTGGTGATGGAGTTCTGCCGCGTGAGCGGCGGGGAGCCTGCAACGGCGCTCCCGGTGGCGTGCGCCATCGAGATGATGCACACTTTCTCGCTGATACACGACGACCTCCCCTGCATGGACAACGACGACATGCGCCGCGGGAAGCCGAGCTGCCACAAGGCGTTCGGTGAGGCGAACGCGCTTCTCGCCGGGGACGCGCTGGCGATACTCCCGGGGGAGATAATAGCGAAGGCAGGTCTGAAGGGCACGATATCCCCGACCGCTGCGCTGAAGATAATATCCCTGCTTGGCGAGCAGGCGGGAATCTACGGAATGATAGGCGGTCAGGTGATAGACACCGAGAACGAGGGAAAGCGCCTGCCGGAAAACGTCCTGCTGGAGATGTACCGCATGAAGACCGGCGCTCTGCTGGAGTTCTGCTGCCGCGCGGGAGTCATCGCGGCGGGCGGCGGAGCCGACCTCCAGCTTGCGGCGGGGACCTACGCGCGGAAGCTCGGGCTGGCGTTCCAGATAATCGACGACATACTCGACGTGACCGCCGATGAAAAGCTGCTCGGGAAGCCCGTCGGCAGCGACAGCGAAAGCGGCAAGTTCACCTACGCCGCCGAGGCGGGTCTTGAAAGAGCCCGCGCCGAGGCCGCAAAGCTGACCGAGGAGGCAGTCCGGGCGCTGTCCGCGTTTGAGGACAGGGAGTTCCTGGAGGGGCTGACGCGCCTCCTGCTTGAGCGAAAGTATTGACCGTCCGGAGGAAGTAATTTATATGAACATTTTTATGGCGAACCCGACTATAACGGTCGGGCTGATATCGTTCATTTCGGCGCAGATAATCAAAACTGCGCTGTTCGCGATACAGCAAAAGACCTTCAATCCCGAGCGGATAACCGGCGCGGGCGGCATGCCGTCATCGCATTCGGCTCTGGTCGTTTCGGTCGCGCTGTATCTTCTGCGGCTGCCGGAGGTGGGATTCTCAAGCCCGATATTCGCGATGGCTATGCTTATCCTGGGCATCGTTATCTACGATGCGCTTAGCGTGCGTTACAACGCCGGGCTCCACGGAAAGGAGCTCAACCGCCTGCGCAGGGTCATCGACGAGATGGACGACGAGATATCCAAGCTTAGCGGCGAGGAGCGCGATGAGAAGATGGAAGAAATGTCCGACCGCAAGGAGTTCAAGGAGTTCCTCGGTCACAAGCCGATCGAGGTCATGGCAGGAGCGCTGCTCGGCATAATCATCGCGATGGTATTTCCGCTTCCGGCGTGACTGTGAGGAGATAATGATACTAGACGATTCAATAAATCACGAAAAGATATCACACATGACCCTGCCCGAGCTGAAGGAATTATGCCGTGAGCTGCGGCGCTGCATTCTGAACACCGTTTCCGAAAACGGAGGTCACCTGGCCTCCAACCTCGGGACGGTGGAGCTGACGGCGGCGCTGCACTTTGTTTTTGACGTAAAAGAGGACAGGATCGTCTGGGACGTGGGTCACCAGGCATACGCGCACAAGCTGCTGACCGGGCGGTATTCCGAGTTCAGCACGCTCCGCAGCCTTAACGGTATTTCCGGCTTCACCCGCCGCAGGGAATCCACCGCGGACGCGTTCGTTTCCGGGCACAGCAGCACCTCCATCTCGGCGGCGTTCGGCATAGCATCCGCGATGAGATTGCAGGGCAGGCGGGGCAGCGTCGCGGCGGTCATCGGCGACGGAGCGCTCACCGGCGGCATGGCGTACGAAGGTCTGAACAACGCCGGAAAGAGCAAGGCTCCGCTGGTGGTGATACTCAACGACAACGCGATGTCCATATCCAAGAGCACCGGCGCGCTGGCGCTGTACCTCGCGCATATCCGTTCCACGAAGAAGTACTACTGCGCCAAGGAGCACGTCAAGTCGCTGCTTTCCGCCGTCCCGGTGGTGGGCGACAGGCTGGAGCGCACGATACGCACCGCCAAGGGGCTGATAAAGGACGCCATCTACGACAGCAGCAACATGTTCGAGAATTTCGGGTTCCAGTATATCGGACCGGTCAACGGTCACGACCTTGAGGACCTGATAGAGGCGCTCCAGGTCGCGAAGATAATGCGCCGCCCCTGCGTGGTGCACGTTTTCACCACCAAGGGAAAGGGCTGGAAGCCTGCGGAGGACAATCCCGGGGAGTACCACGCGGTGCCGAAGAAGCACGCAGCCCCCTCCGGTGAGAGCTTCACTGATGCGTTCGGCAGGGAGCTGGAGCGGCTCGGGAAGTCAGACAGCCGCGTCTGCGGAATTACCGCCGCGATGAAGTACGCCACCGGCATGAACTGGTTCAAGAACGCCTGTCCGGAGCGCTTCTTCGATGTCGGGATCGCGGAGCAGCACGCGGTGACGTTCGCAGCCGGGCTTGCCGTGGAGGGAATGCTTCCGGTTTTCGCGGTGTACTCCACGTTTCTTCAGCGCGGATTCGACCAGATAGTGCACGACTGCGCAATTGAGAACACCCACGTCACCCTGGCGATAGACCGCGCGGGATTCACAGGCGAGGACGGCGAAACCCACCAGGGCATATTCGACGCGGCAATGCTGGCGACGATCCCCAACACGACGGTGTTCTCCCCGGCGAGCGTGGAGGAGCTGCGCCTGTGCATGAGCGAAGCGCTCTACAACACGGACGGCGTGGCTGCGGTGCGCTACCCCAAGGGCGGCGAGAGCGCGGAGGTACGGCATATACAGCCCGGCGTGACCCTGGACTGGTCCGGAAAGCGCGGGCGCGTCCTTGCGGTGAGCTACGGCAGGCTCTCCGCAGAGATGACCGCTGCAGCGCGGGACGACTCCCAGCGCGGAGAGCCTGTGGACTGGCTAAGGCTCGTCAGGATAAGCCCGCTGCCGGAGGAAGCGCTTGAAACCGCGCTTTCCTACAGCAGGGTAGTGTTCTTCGAGGAGGGGATAACCCAGGGCGGAATAGGCGAGCGCTTCGGCGCGGCGCTGCTCGAGCGCGGCTACTCCGGCGGATTCGAAGTTACCGGGGTCGACGCGCAGTTCGTCCCGGCTGGGACGGTCGCGCAGCAGCTCGGGCTGTACGGTCTGGACAGGGCTTCCATGGCGGCGCGCCTGACCGGATCGGCTAAGCTGAACGAACTTCCTGGAGGACAGAATGCGACTTGACACTTATCTTGCGGAAAACAACCTCTGCAAAAGCCGCACGGCGGCGCAGAGCCTGATAAGGAGCGGCGGGGTTTCCGTCAACGGGAAGCCCTGCTCGAAGCCGTCTGCGGAGGTCGGCGAGGGCGATACGGTGGAGGTCACCGGGGAGCAGCTGCGCTACGTTGGCAGGGGAGGGCTCAAGCTGGAAGCCGCCCTGGAGCGGTTCGGGCTGGACATCACCGGAGCGGAGTGCGTGGATATAGGCTCCTCCACCGGAGGGTTCACCGACTGCATGCTGCAGCACGGCGCGGCGAAGGTCTGGGCAGTGGACGTCGGCAGGGACCAGCTGGACGGGAAGCTCCGCAGCGACCCGAGGGTGGTTTCGATGGAGCAGACGGATATCCGGGACGCGGAACTCCCGCAGGTGGATTTCATCGGCACGGACGTGTCGTTCATTTCGCTGCGGCTGATACTCCCGCACATTTTCCGGCTGCTGAAGTCCGGAGGGCGTGCTGTGGCGCTCATCAAGCCGCAGTTCGAAGCAGGGAGGTCAAATCTTAGCAAAAAGGGGATAGTCCGCGACGAGAAAGTCCGGCTGAAGGTACGGGACGAGATAGCGGCATTCGCGGAGGAATGCGGGCTGACGGTTGTCGGGACGGAGGTTTCCCCGATAACCGGCGGCGACGGAAATACGGAATACCTGATGTACACTGTGAAACCCTGAAAAGCGATAAATGTCGGAACAATGCTTCCGGGAGGGAGGAACCATGAACGGAAAAAGCGTCATGATAGGCTACAACCGCCGCGATGTGAACTCCGTCCGCATTGCGGAGGAGATATGCGCGGAGCTGTCCGCAGCGGGATTCACGCCGCTCTCGCTGAAATACGACGACGGCGGGACCGGCGGACTGAAGGGCGCGGATTCCTCCGAGAGCGGAGCGGGCTGCGTCTGCATGATAACTGTCGGCGGCGACGGCTCGATTATCTCGCACGGGAAGCTCGCCGCAGTCTGGGGGATACCCCTCCTCGGCGTGAACACCGGTCGGCTGGGGTTCATGGCGAACCTCGAGCCGGGGGACATTAAGCGGATCCCGGAGATAATCAGCGGGGAATTCCGCGTCAGCCGCCGCATGATGATGTCCGTTGACGTGAGCTACGCCAACGGCGGGAAGCTTCACCAGAACTGCCTTAACGACGTCGTGGTGTCCCGGGACAGCAAGTCGAAGCTGCCGGAATTCTGCGTGTACTGCGGCGAAACGGAGGTTTCCAGGCTCCGGGCGGACGGCGTTATTTTCAGCACCCCGACCGGCTCCACGGCGTACTCCCTCTCTGCGGGCGGTCCGATAATCGACCCGGCGCTGCACTGCATCGAATTCACCGCGCTCTGCCCGCATTCGCTGTTTTCCCGTCCGATGATATTCTCGGCGGAGCGGGAGGTCACGCTGCGTGTGAACTCCTACCAGGACAGCCGCGTGACGATAAGCTTTGACGGCGACAGCGGCTATCCCTTCGACGAGGGCGACGTGCTGAAGCTGCACATCGGCTCCCCGGACCTCATGCTGATAGAAACCGGCGATGGCTTCTTCGGCTCGGTCAACCGCAAGCTCATGCAGCCGCTGAAATAACGCTTCCGAGGTGACGACATGATACAGAATTACGACGATTTCTGCGCTGAACTGTTCCGGGCGGGATTCTCCCTCGGCGGCGGCAGCGACAAGGGGATATACGCTGTGGTCCCGTTCGACTGGACGCAGCAGCCCGCTGGAACTGCGGTCCGCTGGCACACCGGCGATCCGGAAACCGACCCCTGGGAATGGCGCATGCGCGTCCTGGAGGAGCGAAGCGACATCGCCTACGCGAAGCTGTTTTTCCGCACCAGCGGCTACATCACCCGGGAGTGGTACCCGTATTTCATTGCGGCGCGCCGCCAGGGAATGACATTCGACGAGCTTTGGGAGGACGGCAGGCTGATCGACCTCTCCCGCCGGATATACGAAACGGTGCGGGACAACGGACGCGTCCCGATGCACGACATCAAGCGGCTTGGCGGGCTTTCGGGCGAAAGCTCGGCGCACATCGAAAAGGCAATGACCGACCTCCAGATGAGCATGCTGCTGACGATATGCGGCAGGCAGCAGAAGCGCAACGCCTGGGGCGAGCCATACGGCTGGAGCAGCACGGTGTTCTGCACGCCGGAGGAGTTCTGGCGCACGGAGGACCTCGGCGGCATCGACCCGCAGGAGGCTGCGGAGAAGATACGCGCCCGGGTGCTGGAGCTGAATCCGGCGGCGCAGGAGCGGAAGATAACGAAGTTCATTTACGGTTGAGGTGCAGACTATGGACAAGAAGCAGCGCCAGCGCGCGATACTCAAGATAATATCCTCGCAGGAGGTCGAAACCCAGGAGCAGCTGGGCGAGCTGCTTGCCGGGGCGGGATTCCCGACCACGCAGGCGACGGTTTCCCGGGACATGCGCGAGCTGAAGATACGCAAGGGTCTTGCGGAAAACGGCGTGAACTGCTACTACTCTCCGGAGTGCGAGAATCCGCCGGAGTACAGCAGCGTTTTCGCGCAGGCGGTGTTGTCCATCGACTACGCGATGAATATCGTGGTGATAAAGTGCCGCCCGGGGCTTGCCAACGCCGCCTGCGTCGTCCTGGACGACGAGGAGTTCGGATTCGTGGTCGGTACCATCGCCGGAGATGACACTATATTCGTGCTGACCCGCACGGAGAACCACGCCGTACAGCTCATAGAGCTGCTTAAAAAGATGATGACGAGATAAGGAGAATGCCGCTTGTTAAGAGAACTTTCTATTGAAAACCTGGCAGTTATAGAAAAAGCCTCCGTTGAATTCGGCGGCGCGTTCAACGTATTTACCGGCGAAACCGGCGCGGGCAAGAGCGTGATAATCGGCGGCATAAGCGCGGTGCTTGGCGGCAGGACAAACAAGGATATCGTCCGCAGCGGCGCCCCGAAGGCGGTGGTGTCGGCGCTTTTCGATGACATTTCCGACCGGGTGAAGTCGAAGCTGACGGAGCTGGGATTTTCCGCGGAGGACGGCGAGCTTGTGCTCATGCGCGAGATAACCTCCGAGGGGAAAAGCTCCGCGAGGATAAACGGCAGGGCGGCGACGGCTGCCATGCTCCGGGAGGTCGGCGAGCTGCTGGTGGATATCCATGGTCAGCATGAGAACCGTATTCTCATGAACAACGACAACCAGCGGCAGATACTTGACAGCTACGGCGAGCTTTCCGGGCTGCTGGAGGAGTACCGCGGGGAGTTCCGCAGGTTCTCGAAGCTGTCGAGGAAGCTCCGTGAAATGCAGGAGGAGAACAAGACCCGGGAGCTTCGCACCGCGCAGCTGACCGCCATCATCGAGGAGCTGACCGAGCTTGGCCTGGACTACGGCGAGGGCGAGCGTATGGAGGAGGAGCTTCACAGGATACGCAGCACCGCTAAGATACAGGGCGCGCTGTTCACGGCGAACAATCTGCTAAACGGCGAGGAGAATCCCGGCGCGGTGGAGCTTGTGCGGCAGTCGATGAACTCGTTCGCGGCGGCGGGGGCGGTGCTCCCGGAGGCGGACGCACTCTACCGCAGGCTGGAGGAGCTGCTCCCGGAGCTGGAGGACATCAGCAGCGAAGCGGCGTCCGTGGCTTTCGGCGCGGACGACAACGAGGAGCGGGAAGCCGACCTTGAGGACCGCGTTTCCGCGATGAAGCACGCCTGCCGGAAGTACAACATGGACTCCGACCAGCTGGTGGACTACCTCGAGGAATGCCGCCAGGAGCTGTCGCAGCTTTCCGGGCTTGACGGCGAGATAGAGCGTCTGTCGGAGGAGAAGCACCAGCTTGCCGGGCAGGTCAAGCACATGGCGGAGGACATCAGCGCGAAGCGCCGGGAGGCGTCCGCGAAGCTCTCTGCAGAGATATGCGATGTACTGCGGTTCCTGAATATGCCGAACGTCACGCTGACGTTCAACGTGCGCCCGGACAAGATAACGATAAACGGCATGGACGAGGTGGAGATACTCATCTCGGCGAACGCCGGCGAGGAGCCGAAGCCGCTGAACAAGACGGCGAGCGGCGGCGAGCTGTCCCGCGTGATGCTCGCGATAAAGAGCGTTATGGCGGAGGGCGACGATATCCCGACGATGATATTCGACGAGGTAGACGCAGGAATAAGCGGCAGGACGGCGGCGAAGGTGGGCATAAAGCTCGCGGAAACCGCGCGGGAGCGCCAGGTGCTGTGCATAACGCACCTCGCGCAGATAGCGGCTCTGGCGCAGACCCACATGCTCATCGAGAAGCAGACAGATAACGACCGCACCTACACCCGCATAATCCCGCTCGATCACGAGGGGAGAACGCAGGAGCTTGCCCGCATAATGGACGGCGGTCTGACGGAAAGCGGACTGAAGGCCGCAGAGGAAATGCTGAACAGGGGGGCGGAGCAGTGAACGGCTGGTATATGCTGGCAGTGTATGTTGGCGCGATACTGATTTCCCTGGCGCTGTGCGCGGGAGCGCTCGCGGTGATGATACACGGCGTTGTGAAGCAGAAACGCCTCGGCGGACGGCTGGCGTTCCTTATAGCGGCTGGGGTCGTGACTGCGGCGGTGCTGCTGTTTACGAATTCCCACGCAACTTACTACAGGTTCAACGACTGGGCGGTTTCCGGCAGCAGCGTTCAGGACATAACAGCCCGCTACGGCGAGCCGGATATCGACATGTATACTCCGGGAAAGGGCGGCAGTCTGTATTACTACATCTACACCGATGACGGTCCGGTAATGCCCGACCATCTGGAGCACTATTATTGTATAAGTCTGGACGAAACCGGGAGAGTGACAGGTATCAGCGACGCGGTCAGACCCGGGGGATAATGTATAAAATGACAATTCCCGGCGAAAATACAGTCATCAAATAAAGGGAGGAAGAGCATGAAAGAGAAAATAACCGAGTTCGTTTATTCCCACCGTGAGGAAATGATGGAGATAATAAGGCAGCTTGTGGAGATACCGAGCGTCAAGGGAAGATCGGAGCAGGGCGCTCCGTTCGGAGCGGAGCCGCGCCGCGCGCTTGACAAGATGCTTGACATCTGCCGGGAGTACGGCTTTGTGACCGGCTGTCACGACAACGTGATGGGTACGGCTGACTACGCTCCCTCCGGCAAGGTCGGTCTGGGGATACTCTGCCACCTGGACGTTGTTCCGGCGGAGCCGATGAACTGGAGCTATCCTCCGTTCCAGCTGACCCGCCGTGACGGGAAGCTGTTCGGCAGGGGCGTTATCGACGACAAGGGACCCTGCGCGGCTGCGCTGATGGCGCTGTACTGCGTGAAGGAGCTGGGACTTCCGCTGAAAAAGGGAGTTCGCCTGCTGTTCGGAACGGACGAGGAGAACGGCTCCGAGGACCTCGAAATTTACCGCCGCACCCATGAGCTTCCGCCGATGGTGTTCACACCGGATGGAAGCTTCCCGGTCATCAACATCGAAAAGGGAATGATACGCGCGGATATCCTGGGCGAGTGCGAACCTGGAGTAGTGAAGTCGTTCCGCGGGGGAAGCATTCCGAATGCGGTCCCGGACAAGGCGGAGGCAGTGCTGCGTGGGATATCAAAAAACGAGATCTACGCGGCGATACAGGCTAATTCGACCGGCGCGGTGATGACCACAGACACATCGGAAAACGGCGACATAGTGATCAATAGCTCGGGCAGGTCGGCGCACGCGTCCACTCCGCAGGCGGGGATCAATGCCGTGACGGCGCTCATCGCGCTGCTGAACAGGCTGCCGCTTTCCGGAAAGGAGCGGGAGGTGTTCCGCGGTCTGGAGATGATGTTCCCCTGCGGCGAAACGGACGGGAAGTCGGCTTCCCTCAAGACAGAGGACGAGGAATCCGGCGCGCTGACGCTGACGTTCAGCAAATTCGCGATGGAGAACGGAAAGGTGACTGGCTGTATCGACATCAGGTATCCGGTTTCGGCGAAGCTTCCGGAGGTCGTCGGGAAGCTGTCTGCGGCGCTGGAGAACTGCGGTCTGCACTACGGGAAGAACATGGAGGAGCAGCCGCATTGCGTTCCGCAGGACAGCGAGTTCGTGCAGAAGCTGCTGAAAGTATACAGCGAAGCGGAGGGCGAGCCGGGGCGCTGCATAGCGATAGGCGGCGGGACCTACGTCCACGATGTGGAGGGCGGAGTTGCATTCGGAGTTGAGCGTGGCGACACGGATTACCACATGCACGGCAACGACGAGTTCATCACCGAGGACGAGCTGCTGAAGGATTCAGTACTGTTTGCGATGGCGATAGCCGACATCTGCGGATAAGCAGTCTGTCCCGACGTGATGCGTAATGTGTCACGGAAACTAAACTCTTTAGACAGAATGAAGCCCCGGGAATTTCTTCCCGGGGCTGTTGTATTATTCTTCGATAACGTCGCCGTAGACTACGCCAAGTCCGAGAGTGCTCATGTAAACTCTGCCGTACTTGTTCCAGTCGCCGTAGACGAACTTGCCGTTTCCGGTGCCGCCGAACTGGTGATTGTCATCGTTGATACGGCTCCAGGTCGCGCCCTCGTCAGTTGACCAGTAGAGCCCTACCGGATCGTCGGAGGTCGGCTGTCCCCAGATGTAGATAACAGCCGGGTCGCCGTCGTTCTTGCCTCTGCCAAGTCCTACCATCTGACAGTTGGAAACGGTGTCGAGCCTGGTGAAAGTCTTGCCGTGGTCGGTGGATACCTGAAGCCCCATCGCGGGATAGTATATCTTGCCCTCAACGCCCGCTTCGACTACCGGTCGGGTGGAGTTGAATACGGACAGGTCGTTGTTCGGAGTGAACGTCTTGCCGCGGTCCTCGCTGTAATAGAACGTGCTGCCGCTCGCCGCGTAGATGTAATCCGGATTTACCGGGTCGGCGATGAGCCGCTTTGCGGAAAGCCCGCCCTCGGACTGGTTCCAGGTCTTGCCCTTATCGTCGGACCAGAATACGAACGCCATGTTGTCCGGAGCCCAGTAGAACGTACTGCCGTCAGCGGATATCGCAACGGAGCCGCCGTGACCGTTCTGACCGCCGGGAGCCGTCACCTTGTTGCTCCAGGTAACGCCGCGGTCCTCGGAGTACCAGAAGTCGTTGCCGGAATCGGAGTTCGCAGCCTTTACCCACACGTCGGTATTACCTGCTGCCACCGCAAGCCCGGTCATGGAGCCGGCG
>CAKSHG010000022.1 GCA_934456315.1 uncultured Oscillospiraceae bacterium
GGCGTTGAGCGCCAGTATATTGGTCTGGAACGCTATGTCCTCTATCGTTCTGTTTATCTCCTGTATCTTCTCGGAGGAGGAGCGTATCTCCTCCATTGCGGCAAGCAGCTCCTCCATCTGGGAATTGCCCTGCTCCGCTGCCCTGGAAGTGTCGGAGCACGCACTGCGCCTCCTTCTGGAGCCAGGCGTCGACCTGGTGCGAGAAATCGCTGATGGACGAGAAGGCGGCGCAGGTGATATTCTTCGTGGAGTTCACTGCCATAAAAACGTTGCTTATCGTTGCAGTAAGTACGAGGGTCGCCGCCATAATGATGACAAAACCGTAACGGTGATCCGCGCTTTTAGTGACAGAGTTCTCATAATGGATTCCTTTCTGATGCCGCAAACATCAGGTTTGTTGGATTTGTATAAAATATTATAACACAAACCTGCAATTTTGTAAATAGGCAACATCAGTCAATTTCCGGAATACAACTGAAATGAAAAC
The DNA here is from genome assembly GCA_934456315.1 of uncultured Oscillospiraceae bacterium. Classification (GTDB taxonomy): domain Bacteria; phylum Bacillota; class Clostridia; order Oscillospirales; family Ruminococcaceae; genus CAG-115. The sequence continues at coordinate 488 of CAKSHG010000022.1, forward strand.
GGGGCTGTGAACCACAGCCCCGCGAAAAGCAATTGATCAGTTGATCTTAAGCAGGTCTTCAACTGTTACAGAAAAAACCTTTGCCAGAGAGATTATCTCGATATCGGTGACGAATCTCTGACCGGACTCGATACGCTGAACCGCGTTCTTGTCAATGTCCAGATCAATAACCTGCAGTCTGTCTGCGAGTTCACGCTGTGAGATCTTCAGCGCCTTACGCAGCTTCGCAACGTTGATTCCGCAGATGTTATTTCTTCCGTCGGTTGTTCGGTTGTTAAACATGTGGACTCTCCTTACTGTTTAAAAAATTATGCGAAATTCATTCCAATGATAAAATGTTTTGCGCCTATATACCATTTTACAATATTACGCGGTCGAAAATGACACCTAACAGGAATCAAACTCATAAATAATCGGTGTTCAAGGAATAAACTGGAAAACATTGCTCTGTTTGACCTTAATGAATGCTCAATTTAGTGCGAATGTGATTAGTTTAATATGTTAATTTGTTGAAATTGAACATCTTTTGATACAATTTTTCAGATAATTATACAATTGATGATATTTCATCTGATGTTATCCGGCAATAATATATCCGCGGAAAAGTAAGATATTCGTAAAGAAACTGAAAATTCAATTTTTTCCACATGTTTTTATTGACATGTGAATTTAAATATGATACAATTTAAGTACTTGCAGCTTTCACCGCTTTTTATAGGAGGACATTCTTTTGAAGATAAAATGGAACAAGAAATACACCACCATCGCGGTATACTCGCTCATCGTGATAATGCTTGCGGTGCTGTTCGTGGTGTTCGTATTCAAATTCGACTCGTTCAAGAGCGGATTTTCCTGGATAGGCAGCGTTTCTGCGCCGCTTATCTGCGGTATCGTCATCGCGTACATCGTCAATCCGCTGATGATGTGGATAGAGCGCACTTTTTTCCGAAAACTGACAGACAACCCTCCGCCTGAAAAGGGCATAGTCATGCAGAAGCTGGCGGAATCCAAGGTAGGCTCCACCGCGGTGGTCCGGACGATAGAAAAGCACGGTCCCTCGATGGAGAAGAAGCGCCGCCGGCGCAAGACCGCAGCCCGCGCCCTGTCGGTGACTATCGCGTATATAATCGTGCTTGCCGCAGTAGCCGGGATATGCATCGCGGTAGTTCCCAGCGTTGCAAAGAGCATGGTCGACCTTGCCGACCAGATGCCGGGCTACATCAAGAAGATAGACGCGTTCCTCGAGGATTTCTTCGCGAACAACCCGGAGATGGCGTCGCTGATATCCGACGGCTTCACCGAGATTGGCTCCATCGTGAAGAAGATCTCCGAGATGGTTCAGCCGATAGCCGGGGACATCATGAGCAGCGTTTCCTCCGGAGTTATCCAGTTCGCGGCGGGTCTGCTGACTGGTCTGAAGAACGTGGTCATAGGTCTTATCATCGGAATATATCTGCTGTTCAGCAAGGAGCGTCTGCTGGCACAGTCCAAGAAGATACTGTTCGCCTTCCTCAAGAACAACGTCTGCCAGCGTATATTCTACGTCGGCTCGCGCGCTAACGCTATCTTCAAGAGCTACGTTATCTCCAACCTCGTTGACGCGCTGATAATCTTCGCGGCGATGGCTATCGGCTGCCTTGCCATGGGCATGCCCTACCCGATGCTGCTCGCGGTGGTCTGCGGCGTTACAAACCTTATCCCGTTCTTCGGACCATTCATCGGAGCTATCCCCTGCGGTATCCTGATACTGCTGGTGGACCCGGTGAAGGTCATCTGGTTCGAGCTGTTCGTCTTAGTACTCCAGCAGCTTGACGGCAACGTTATCAAGCCGCATCTTTTCGGCGGCTCGATGGGACTCCCGGCTATATGGGTGCTGGTTTCCATCACCATCGGCGGCGGTCTGTTCGGGATCCCCGGAATGCTCCTGGGCGTTCCCGTTTTCGCAGTTATCTACCTGCTGTTTGCGGAGTTCGTTTCTTCCAGGCTCAAAAAGAAGAAAATGCCGGAGGAAACAAAGGAATACGCCGGGGATACCTCGCTGTTCCTCGATGGATACGAAGAAGGCGTCCCGCCTGAAAACTCCGATGAGCATTCCCAGGGACACACTGAATGATCAGATAAATATCGAGCCGGCACAGATGATGTGCCGGCTCTTTCCTTAGATCCGCCTGAATGGCTTTCACAGAACGCAGGGAGAGAACCGGACAGGTCCGCCTGCGCTCAGTTCTTTTTCCAGTTCTTTGCACGGAGCGTCCTTACCAGCGCGTTTACCTCATCGTTCGTCGTGAACGCCGACGGAGCAAAGCGCACCGTTCCCTCCTCCAGAGTACCGAGCTTTTTATGCGCCAGCGGAGCGCAGTGAAGCCCTCCGCGCATATAGAAGCCCATGCGGCTCAACTCCAGGGTGGCCTCCGCAGACGGTACTCCGTCTACCGCGAACGACACCACCGGCGCGTACAGCTCCGGCTGGTCGTCTATTGTGGAATACACGCGTATCCCGGGGATCCTGCGCAGCTGCGAGCAGAAGCTGCGGCAGAGCGCAGTTTCGTGCGCCAGTATCCTCTCCGGCGTTCTCTGCGCGACAAACGCCACCCCAGCACCGAGCGCTATTGCCCCCGGCGTGTTTATGGTGCCGCTCTCGAATCTGTCCGGCAGAAAATCCGGCTGCTCCAGGCTTTCGCTGGCGCTTCCCGTGCCGCCCTCCATAAGGCTGCCGAGCTGAAATTTACCGTCCGTCAGCATAAGCCCAGTCCCCATCGGACCGTACAGTCCTTTATGACCGGCGGTGCAGATGATGTTTATTCCGTCCTTGATATTCAGCGGAAACAGCCCTGCGCCCTGCGCTGCGTCCACTATGAAGCAGATCTTTTTCCGGCGGCACAGCGCTGCAAGCTCCCTTATCGGGAGGCGCTGCCCGGTGACGTTTCCCGCTGTGGTGCAGACGAGCGCCACCGTTTCCGGACGTATCGCCTCTGCTGCGCTGCGGAGCGTTTCCGCAGTATCCGGCGACGTCCTGAATAGCGTGTAGCTCCCGCCGCGCTCCGTCAGCGCGTGCACCGGACGTATCACCGCGTTGTGCTCGATATCGCTAAGCACATAATGCGCTCCCGGGTGAAACAGACCCTTTATCGCCTGGTTGAGCGCATGGGTGCAGTTCAGCGTGAACACCGTGTTTTCCGGCTCTGCTCCGAAGAACTCCGCGCACCGGTTGCGGCTCGCGAATACCGCCCGGGAGGTTTCCACAGACATCGCGTGGCCTGCCCTCCCGGGATTTGCGGCGTACCTCGTCATCGCCCTCCCCCACACCTGGTATACGCTGCGGGGCTTGGGGTAGGTGGTGGCGGCGTTATCGAGGTATACCACAGCTGACGCCTATCCGGAGCAGCAGCGGGCAGACCGTTTCCCGGTCGCCGAATATCTTCAGCACGAACGTGCAGCCGCCCCGCCCGGTCACGCGCTCTACTGTGCTCCTGATGTTGTTGCCCGCCAGGTAGAGCCGTATCTTCTCTGCCTGGGTCATCGAACGTGTATTTATAATGAAATATTTCATTGCAGATTCTCCTTGCGATCATAATGCAGGTATGCTACTCCTGCACTTTAATATATGCAAAGCCCCGTTCAGAGGTCACAAAAACCCCCGCAGTACTGTAACTGCGGGGATCCTGATATGCTCAAAGCCTGAATCTGCTGACAAGCTCCATCAGCCTGTCTGCCTGCCCGGAAAGCTCGCTGGAAGCCGCTGCGCTTTCCTGCGCTGTCGCGGAATTGGACTGGACTACGCCGGATATCCTGCCGATATCTCCGCTTATCCTGCCGACCATTTCTTTCTGCTGGCCGCAGGATTCCGTTATGCTGTCGACTATCTGCTTTACCGACGCGGTGTATTCGCTTAGCGTCTTCATCGCTTCGGCGGTTTCGCCGGTTATCCCTGCGCCGTTATCAGCGGCGCTGACAGAGCTTTCGATAAGGCGCGTCGTGTCGCTGACCGCCTCGGCGGACTTCCCGGCAAGGGTACGCACCTCGTCGGCTACGACCGCAAAGCCCTTGCCCGCCTCGCCGGCACGCGCAGCCTCTATCGCCGCGTTAAGGGAGAGTATGTTGGTCTGGAATGCGATATCCTCGATGGTGTTGATGATGTTGTTTATCTTTCCGGAGGTTTCACTGATATCGTTCATCGCGGAGGTGAGGGCGCTCATCTTCTCGTTCACCTCGTCGACGAACTTCGAAGTCTTTTCCATGAGCTGGCACGCGGTGTCGCACTTCTCGGAGTTTTCCTGTATCTGCTTTTCGATATTGCCGAGGTTATTCGCCAGCTCGTCGATGGAGGCGCTCTGCTCCGACGTGCCCTGCGACAGCGACTGCGCTCCCTGCGCCACCTGACCGGAGCCGGAGCTTACCTGTTCAGCCGCATTGTATATCTCCCGGATAACGCCGGAGAGCTTCTCCTGTATCACGGAAAGGCTGTCCGCAAGCTGCGAGAAATCGCCGGTGTAATACTGGCTGTTCTGATGGATATCCACCGCAAGGTTCTCGTCCGCAAGCTCGCTTAGGATCCTTGCGACGTCCGCAGTGGCGTTGCGGAGCGCCATCGACATATCCACGACTGCGGTGGCGATGGTGCCCACCTCGTCCTGACTGGTAACAAGGTCCTGCACCTCGTCGGCTGCCTTGAGGTCGATGTGCTCGAGATTCTGCGCAGCCTTCTCGACGCGCTTGAGCGGCAGCATGAGATTGTGTACCACCAGCCATATCCACAGCGTGAGCACTGCAATGCTGACAACGCACACGATAATAATGATAACGCTCATCTTGGCAGCGGAGCTATGCGCCTCTCCCACGCTGTCCGACAGAATGAATACCCAGTCATGGCTTGGCATATAAGTATACGCCGCGATGAAGCTGCCGCCGTTCTGGTACTTTATCGAATCAGTGACGGTGCCATTCTTCACGCTGGCGATGATATCGGATACGAACTGCTCGTCCGCAATTGTGGTTATCCTTGAAGCGTCCGGGTGGAAAATGTACTCCCCGGTGGCGGCGTCAACAAGGCAGTACTCCGCGCTGTCGAATCCCGTCAGCGGGAGCGCGTTGAGCTTCTCGACAAGCCCGCTTGTGTAAATGCCGATACCTCCGAGCCCTATCGGATTTCCGCTGCCGTCCTTTACCGCCTTGTACATCGAGATTATCTGCTCGCCGGAAGCCGGAGAGTTGATTATTCCCGTGTTGTACACTCCGTCGGCAGAAAGCAGCGCGTCCTGGAGCTGCTTCAGCTTATCCGCGTCAGTCTGCGTGACCTTTCCTACGACCTGGGAGGACGTGTGGGTCAGCACCCTGGTGTCCCAGCTGCTGGCGTAGATACCCTCAAGGCTGCCGATGTCCCGGCTGAAATACTCGGTGTACTCCTGCGCTGCGGCAGCCGCTTCCGCGTTGTCCGGAGCGGTCAGCAGGTCTGTTATCTGCTGCGCCTTCAGGTACGCTGTCAGCGTGTCCTCGGTGGACTGAATGTAGTTTTCGATCATTTCGGTTCTGTCGACGGAAGCGGTTTTCAGGTTGTTGACCGCGACATCGTATGTAGTCGAGGAAACCAAATTGTTTATTATCAGGAACATCGCTGTAAAGATAATGAACTGAATGACCAGCAGAGTTACTGTGATCCTTACGCCGAGTCCATATCTTTTAACTTGTTTTTCCATTTAATTCTCCGATACCCTGTTCCCATATGACATGACACACAGGAATTTTTCTCAAATGTTCATATTTATTATACAGTTAAAAAATCAATAAGTCAATATATTTTGACAAAATTCGACTCCACGCCGTAAAGATACCGTAAAGAAAAGCGGAGCGACGATCAATGCGCTCCGCTTGTGATTTTAATGCATGTCAGCCGTACGGGACTGCTTCAGCGTCCTGACAGTCTTTTCAAAGGAAGTCATATCCACCGGCTTTGCAACATGGGCGTCCATTCCGGCATCAAGGCAGGCGCGGATATCGTCCGCGAAAGCGTTCGCCGTCATTGCAATGATGGGTATGCTCTTTCCTGCGGGGTTGCTTCCGTTGCGTATCGCGCCAGTCGCCTCGTAGCCGTTCATCACGGGCATCTGCACGTCCATCAGTATCATGTCGAACTCACCGGGAGCCGAATTCTCGAACTGCTCCACCAGCGACCTGCCGTCCGGGCATATCCTGCATGACGCTCCCCGCCACTTGAGATTGGCTTCAAGTATCGCGGCGTTCATCTCGTTATCCTCGGCGCAAAGGAACCTTATCCCATCAAAGGCAGACGCGGGCGCGGTTTCGGCAGCCTTACCGATTTCGCTGTTCTCCGCGAGCAGGCGCTCAAGCCTTGACCAGAAAAACGGAGCCGGCACCGTGCCGTCAAACGCTTCCGCTATCCATGGCTCCGGAGTGCTGCACACTCCTATAATGAGCACCTCGCCGGAACATGCGCTGCGCAGCCCGGCGACGTCATACGCGTTGACGTTTCCGCATATCTCCTCGTCAAGCAGCGCCACATCGTACCCGCCGCCGGATAGCAGCTCCGCAGCGGCGCCGATATCGGAAGCGTGGTCTGCACGCACTCCGTGCGCCTGTGCGGCTATCGCTATATTCTCATCGGAGCCTATCACAAGCAGACTGCGAATATCAGAATCCACTATCTCATCAGCGCGGAACCTAAGCGTTACCGTGAACGTGCTCCCCATGCCGGGGACACTGTCGATGCTGATGGTACCGCCCATCATGTCCACAAGGCTCTTTGTTATCGCCATTCCCAGCCCGGTTCCCTGCACCTTGTTAGTCACGGAATTTTCCGCACGGGTGAACGGATCGAATATCGTCCGGATAAATTCCTGCGTCATTCCCATGCCGTTATCCTTTATCACGAAACGGTATTCCGCGTAGTCCGGCTCCCCCGGAAGCTCCGTTATGGTGAAGCTTATCCTGCCGCCCTCGGGAGTGTATTTCACCGCATTCGTGAGGATATTCAGCAGCACCTGACGGAGCCTCGTGCCATCGCCGTTTATCCGCTCGTGGCGTATCTTTTCGGCGCGTATTTCAAGGTGCTGACGGCGGTCGTTCGCCGCCGGGCATACTATGGACGCTATCTGGGATATCTGCTCGGACAGCTCCAGCTTTTCGATGTTCAGGGTGGGTTTTCCGTTTTCTATGCGGCTCATGTCGAGTATGTCGTTCAGCAGACCCAGCAGGTGATGACTGGAGGTCTGAAGTCCCCTGGTGTACTCCCTTACGCGCTCCGGGGCCTCCGTTTCGTAGCTTAGCAGGTCTGCTATGCCGACTATCGCGTTCATCGGCGTGCGGATATCATGCGACATGTTCGACAGGAAATCCGTCTTGGCTTTGCTCGCGACCTCTGCGGCGCGGCGGGCGCTCTCTGTTTCGGTATTCGCCTGGCGAAGCTGCTCGTTTTTTGCCTCAAGCGTGGCGTTCAGCTCCTCCACGCGCTTGGTATTGCTGCGCTCCGCCTCGAGCGCCTTCTTCTGCTGCGAACGCAGCACGAAATAAACGAACCCGACGCACAGCACCAGCATTACCGCGGCGAACGTCATAAGTATCGCGCCCGTGCTGTCCACGAGGTCGACCGTATTCACCGCCACATACGACGACGGGATAAGGAACAGCAGCGTCCAGCCCGCCTGGCTAAGGTGCCGCAGCGCGTAATAGTACTCCTCACCGTCCAGCACTGCGTTGGAGTAGGCGATGCCGCATTCGTTCAGTTTCTGCTGCGCCTGCTCGAAATTGCTGCCGTGGAGGTACTCCATCTGGCGCAGCACCGAATAGACATTGTGCCCGCTAAGCAGCTCGGTGGAATTGGCGCTGAATATCTTGGAGCCGTTCTGGTCGAGGACGTAGACGCTGTTGTTGCCGTCGTATGCCTCGCAGTCGAAATACTGGTCCAGCTCCCTCATTGCCTGGACGGTGCCGAAGTAAGTCACACGCATGGTATCATTGCCGTCGGAAAGCTCCAGCGGCTCCCGCAGGCGGTACATGAACACCATATTCGTCCTGCCGCCGTTGAGCGTGCTTGAAACGAAGCTGACCTGCTCCGGCATATCCAGGAGGAAGTTCATGTTCTCGGTTATGCCCATTGCGCCGACTCGGGTGTAGTACCTGCCGCGGCTGTCCACCGCAACGAGATTCTTCTCGTCCTCCGGCATTCCGCAGATATCTTCCTGGTTTGCGATGAATCGGTACAGCTCTTCCGAGGTCGTTATTCCGCTGTTCTCAAGCTGATTCGTGTAAGCCCGGGCTTCCGCCCAGCTGAATTCCAGGACATCGTTCAGCCCCTCGAAAAGCTGCGTGGTGACCTCCTTCATCTGGTTCAGCCGCTCGTTGTACAGTATTCCGTCGATATAGTTCCCGTAGAATCGCATAAACAGCCCGATCCCCAGTGCTGCCGCCGCAACGAACGCCGCAACTGTGACTGCGAGCTTTCTGGCAGCGGAGGGCATGTTTAACAAAAATCTCATAACAGCCCCCGGATCACTTCCAGACTATGTCGCCGACGGAGAATTCGTCATGACCTGACATCAGTTCCTTTACGGAATCCAGCCCCAGAATGCCGCTGTCCTGGACGTTGCCCTCGGCTTTCACTGCGTCTGTGGCGCCGCATATCGCAAGCTTGTACGTCCTGTCCGGCGAAAGCTCAAAGCCCTCCGGAGCAACGAGCAGATACGGGTAGGTCTGCCCGTCGCCGTAGCGGTCGTAGCCCTGCTGCAAAAGCTCGCTTATCCGCGCGCCGGTCAGCGTCAGGGTATTTATCGTGCCCTTCCAGCCGGTGGGGACTATCGCGCACAGCTCCTGCTCTGTCGCTTTCACGGGGTACAGTGAGCCGCTCACTCCCGCGGAATTCTGCCCGCACGGGTGACCCGGTATCCACTTGTTGAGCGAAACGAGTGCAAGCTCCGAGCCGGAGGACTTTACAAATGCAGTTCCCACCAGCCTTGCACAGTCCTCCTGCGAAATGTGTTCCGTTACTATTGTGATTGGTTCGACCTCATCCTCGTCCTGACAGTCGTCTATCACCCTGACCACATCGTCAAGCCCGGATTTTCCGGTTATGAACGACGTCATCGCGTTCCCCACCGGGACTATCGCATTTTCCCAGCCGGAATAGATGAACGGCGCAGCATGTCCGGTGCTAAGCTCCTGCGCTATCGGGGCGTAGTAGTTGTCCTCGGATACCGGAGCGTCCCGCAGGGGGAGCAGAGATAAATTTTTGATCATCTCGCCGCCGAGCGCGTCCATTCCCTCGACAGTGGAAAACACCTCCATGACGTGTAGCGCGTCGTTCAGTTTCTGCTCGTTTCCGGGCTGACCCAGGGAGCTGCTTAGCCCCAGATATCTCCGGACGTTCAGAATGAAAACGTTCTGCTTTCCGTCCTCCGAGATGTACGGCATCAGCCCGAATTCGGTGTCCGCGTCGTTATCTATGGTATAGCTGCCAAGCATGAACAGCGTGTTTCCTTTCAGGAACTCATCTTTCTGTGCATTGTCGTTCACGACATCGCCCTCATTGCTAAGCATGCCGATATCCCGCCACTTTTGCAGCATGGAAAGGCACTCCATCATTTCCGGAGTATCAGAAACACTGGCGCTGCCGTTCAGGTATTCCGCCTGCCAGCGCCTGCCGTCCAGCGTGCTTAGGAATCCGGTGTCGCTGATATTGCAGAGATACTGGAACCCGAATCCCGGATACTGAAGCTGATTCAGCGCCAGCCTTACCCCAGCCTGTTCAGCCTTTTCCGACAGCTCCGCAAGGTCTGCAAAATTCTCCGGAAGCTCCCAGCCGTGCTTATCCAGCAGGGTCTTGTTGAATGTTATGCCGAAGCACTCATAATGGCTCGGGAGGGCATATATGGCTCCGCTTTCCGTAGTGACGTCGTTCAGGCAGTTCTCCTTATAATTGTCGGTAAAGGCGTATCCTGACATGTCGAGCAGCCTGTCGCTGACGTCGGTGTATTTCGGCAGGTTATAGGTCATTGCAAAGATATCCGGGATATCTCCGCAATGGAACATTTCCAGCGTGTATGCCGTTGCGTTTGCCCCGCTGTAAGGGATAATCTCGAAATTTATCTCCGGATAGCTTTTGTGCACAACATCAATAAATCCCTCAAGCTCGCATACCGGGGCGAATATAGTCAGCGGCTCATGTACGGCTTCCTCCGCAGTTTCCGCCGAATTGCCCGTTGCAAGAACGCAGCCGGTAGTTTCCGTCAGCAGCGCAGCCGCCACCAATACGGCAGCTGCTAATTTTCCTTTTTTCATATACCTCTCCACCTTTTCAAACGGCGATGTTATCACGCATGCCAGTGACTCCATTGCGCACGCAAATTAACTATCACCAACTGTCACCACTATAATTATACATAAATATACAACTTTTGTCAACAAGTGCATAAATAACCTATATGATGACTGCTGACACATGATTATTGTTAGCATTTCCCGCTATAATGCGGAATAGCTGTATATTCCCCGCTTCCCGCCGCAGTTTTTCAGCGTTCCGGAAGCGTGTTAAAATTTCGTTAAAAAAATGCAGGCGCCGTCGCGCCTGCCCAATTTGTCTGAAAAATCTGCTGTGGAACAGCTCATTGTATCCACTGCGGCTTTTCCATTTTCCGCAGATTCGACTTCCGCGCCGGTCATGCCGATTATTTCCCCGGCGATCTCGCGGTTCAGCTCGTTGTCCTCGGCCAGCAGCACTCTCCTGCCGGAATAATCCGTCCGCTCCAGCTCGGAGATGCCGTTGTCCTCCTTAGCGCGCTTCTTGCCGTCGGAGCCTACCAGTCCCTTGACGTATAGTCTCGCTGTTGTTGGACAGCGAGCCTGCGCCTTGTCTTAGTATCAGTATTTTTTCCGTGTAAAGGTCGGAATAAACAGATTCTTTAGTCAAATTATGTATCGTGTACAGCTGATCCGGCTGCATGATCTTGACCTCCGATTAAAAATTCCTGCGGAAATTCTCGTTCTTCCGCGTCGTCATATTATGGTACGATTATATCATAACACTTTTTTATTGTCAATAACGGGCGCATTTATTTTGCGTTAAGTATTTGCCGAAAGCCTGTGCTTTGTGTCAAAATTGCTTGTAATATAGCACAAAGTATATACCAGTTATGCGAAAAAAGGCTCGACCAGGTCGAGAACGACTTCAACGAATACTATCCCAACGTGACCTTTGCATACGAGCAGATAGGCGGAACACAGATCAGCGAATACCTCGACAACAATCCGTTTACGGACATCTTCATGACCAGCGACGACAATATCTGCTTCCCCGGGCTTGAGGAAAAGTACACCGCAGACCGCTGCGCGGACCTGACCGGACTGATAAATGAGAGCGACGTTATAGAAAACATGCTGAACACCTGCTACGTCGACGGAAAGCTCCTGCGAATTCCCATGGCGCAGCGCCTGACCGGCGTAGTCGTTAATGTGGGGCTGCTCGAAAAAGATGGACTGTCCGTCCCGCAGAACTGGGGCGAATTCACGGACGTGATGGGCAAGCTGAAGGATAAGGGCTACACGCCTGTACAGGGTCCGGTGGACGTCGTTTATTCCGGGCTTATATCTGCGATGGCTTACAACATCATCGGCAATGATACCGACCTCGAGAATGCGCTTACGCCGGCGAAAAGGGCGCATACGAATACCGAGAACCCGTGGTACGGATTCTCGGTCAACAAGGACGCCGAGGATATTGAATACGCCAATGAATTCATACGTTTCCTCGCGACCCGTCCCGAGCTTGACCAGATTGCGGAAATAAAGGGCGTTCCCCCGATAACCAAGAACGCCGACGCTGAACGCTACACATACGTTCAAAAGGTTCAGCAGAGCTACCATAAAGCCGCATATCGAGTCTTTCCTTGAAAGCGCCGCCAAGAAGCTCGCTTCCGGCGAGCTTGCCACCGCGCAGGAAGCAGCTGATTTCTTCATTGAATCCTGCTCGACTGTATCGCCGAACGACTGACGGTCACAGACAGCAAAATCCCTCCCGGCTCACACAGCAGCCGGGAGGGATTCTTATATACAGTTTTACTGCGCGTCGCGGAACGCTGTGAGCGCGTCGACGGTCATGCCGTAGTTCTCCTCGATCTTTGCGAAAAGTTCGTCGGAGCCGTCAGTCCTGCCTGCTCTAAGCAGCTCGGTCAGCTCGGAGCTGCACTCGTAGAGCTTTTCGAATCCGAGGTTCACGCAAACCCCCTTGAGCGTGTGCGCGGCACGGAAAGCGTCCTGGACGCGGTTCTCTGCAAGCGCGCTTTTCAGGTCGCTGAAGCTCGGGTCGTTCAGGAATTTCACAGCGACTCTGACAATTATCGCCTCGCTGCCCAGGCGACGGAGAACTCCGTCGAAATCAGATTCCATGTTTTCGTAACATTCTCTAATAGTCATGTCTTTCTCCTTGTGAATGAATTTTGCTTATATATCAGGTGTCGAATTTGGTCTTGATCTCCTGATTGATGTCGATCAGGCAGTCGAGCAGCAGCGGGTTGAACTGACCGCATTCGCCGTTAAGTATCATTTTCAGAGCAGTTTCGTGCGGGAGCGCCTTCTTATATACGCGCTTGCTTACCAGCGCGTCGTAAACGTCCGCAAGGGATACCAGCTGCGCCGAGATCGGTATCTCGTCGCCCTTGAGCCCGTCCGGATATCCCCTGCCGTCCCAGCGTTCGTGGTGCCAGCGGCATATTTCGTGGGCTATCTTGATGAGCTCCTCGTTCTGGTACTGTTCCAGGCTTTCTATCATCTGCGCACCGATGACCGTGTGGGTCTTCATTATCTCGAACTCCTCGGGAGTGAGCCTGCCCGGTTTGTTCAGTATCTTGTCGTCGATGCCTATCTTTCCGATGTCGTGGAGCGCCGACGCCGTAGGTATCAGCATTTTTTCAGTATTCGTGATGGCGTACTTGTCGGTCTTTTTAACGAGCTGGTCCAGCAGCATTTCGGTCAGCGTGCGGATATGCACTACATGCAGTCCGCTCTCGCCGTTCCGGAACTCAACTATCTGGCTAAGTATGCCGATCATCATGCTGTTGTTCTTTTCTTTCTCGTTTATCTGGTCGGTGACGAGCTTCACGAGCCTGCGCTGCTTGGAATACAGCTTGATGGTATTGAACACGCGGTGGTAGACCACCTTGGCGTCGAACGGTCTGCTTATGTAGTCCGAAACTCCCATTTCGTATGCCTCGCGAACCGTCGAGTCGGAATTATCGCTGGATATCATGATCACCGGGATATCCTCGATAAGGTGGTCGGAATTCATCACCCGCAGCACCTCAAAGCCGCTTATCCCCGGCATTACGATATCAAGCAGCACGATGGAGATCGCTATGCCGTATTCATCGAGTATCGAAAGGCACTCCTCGCCGCTTGACGCCTCCATGATGTTGAATTCGCTTTTCAGCATTGACGCAAGAATGTCGCGGTTCAGCTCGGAGTCGTCAACGATGAGCACGTTCAGCTTCGTGGAATCGTCGGCGGTGAGCTTGCTGTCGTCCGTAACTACGGTGTTCTTTCGGTTCTTCGCTATGTACATGTTCTTGTCTGCGCTGGTGACCGCGTTCGTCAGCGGCTCCCTCGCGGCGAGCACGCCGCCGATGCTTACCGACAGCTTCAGCCCGGAGTATCCCGGGATATCTGCCTTGTGGATACGGCGCTTTATATACCGCAGCTGCTGGGTGAACCGGTCGTCCGTTATACCCGGCATTATCAGCAGGAACTCGTCACCGCCGTAGCGCACCAGGATATCGGTGGCGCGGATACATCTGCGGATAGTGTCCACCACCGTCCTAAGCACTGCGTCCCCGGCGTCGTGGCCGCAGGTGTCGTTATACAGCTTGAAGTCGTCGAGGTCTATCATGACAACGCCGGCAGAGATCTCCGCGTTTTTCAGGTATTCCTCATAATAGCGGCGGTTGTACGTCCCGGTGAGCGCGTCGAGATACAGCTCGGAGCTGTTGCGTGCGAGCCGCTCCGCAAGCTCCTCGCGGCCGTTGAGGTACACCAGGGAATCTCCCGAGATCTTCTTTACCATCTCGATAACGCTGGGCTTGCCGTCGATCTCCGCATAGTGCGCGATAACCTGGTAGATGTCGGAACCGACGAACTCCAGCTTCGATATCTGCGTTTTCTCGGAGAGCGCCGCCTGCGCGACGTTGCCCGCACAGTTGACAACGCTGCCGCTTAGCTCTACCCTCGGTGCAACGCTTTCATTGCCGGACTGCCTTAGATTATCCTCATTGAACAGCGCGACAAACGGGAATACCCTCCTTAGCGCATTCATTTCTTCCTGCGCCTGCTGCATCGTCAGTTTTTCTTCTGAATTCATAAATATTTATGCTCCTATCGGACCGTAAGGTCGTTGATTATTTTGAACAGTACTTGCCGGTCTACTTTGAATTCTTGCGGTTCCACCAGTCGGTCAGCACCTTCTGCGCCGCTTGAGGTATGCCTTTTCATCGTCGCCAAGTCTGCGGGCAGACATCTTTTCGACGACGTCGTCGATATGCAGGGAGTCCATCTCGTCAAGCGCTTCCTTTTTGTCGATGGAGCGGTAGAACTGCTGAATTACGTTGCGCAGCAGCGCCTTGTTGTTTATGAGCGCCAGAGCCGAGCCGGTGTCCACGCCCTTTATCATCGGGAGCGTGTCGGTTTCCTCGACCTTTCGCGCAGCGGGCGGCTGGCTGCTTATCGGGACTATCTTTTCCTCCGACAGCCATCGCCTTATCTTGTTTATCATATCCCGCAGCTCGATGGGCTTCGCGATGAAGTCGTTCAGACCCTCTTTCAGGATCATTTCACGGGCGCCGCCGGAAACGTTCGCCGTGAGCGCGATTATAGGCACGTCCGCATAGGACGGGAACTGGCTCCTTATAATGTGCGTAGCCTCGATGCCGTCTATCTCCGGCATCATGTGATCCATGAACACGATGTCATATCGGCAGTTGCGGATCAACTCTATCGCCTCCTGTGCGCTGCCGGCGGTGTCCACCTGCATTCCGAGCGG
Organism: uncultured Oscillospiraceae bacterium; assembly: GCA_934456315.1. Classification (GTDB taxonomy): domain Bacteria; phylum Bacillota; class Clostridia; order Oscillospirales; family Ruminococcaceae; genus CAG-115. The sequence goes on from CAKSHG010000022.1 coordinate 15,519, forward strand.
CTCAATGACGCCCTTCGCAACGGACAGGTTGATCATGTTGTCGTCAACGATGAGAATGTGGGCTTCCGGCGCGGTGAACGACAGCTCCGCTTCGTCGGCGCTGTCATCGCGCTCAAAGCCGTCGCACAGCCCCATCGCCGCATACAGGTTCATCGAATAAGCGGGCTTGTGCACCGTTTCCAAGTTCGGGATATTGAGCTGCTCAATATTGTCGTATCTTTCCAGGAGTATTCCCCGCAGCTCCGGACGCGTGCGGAGAAGCTCCCTCGCGTCATCGCCGAAGCGCTCGTGGCTGACTATCAGGTAGCCGGAATTGCCGCAGGCGGCAGGTCATGAAAGGATTCAAGGTAAGGGCGAAGAAATGTCTGCATAATGGGGGTATTGCTCCTCTGGGGTATGATGTAGACCCGGATTCAAAGGAACTCATCATCAATGAAAATGAAGCCATAATCGTCCGTAAGATATTCGATATGGCACCTGCAATAATCAGCGAGGAAACCTACGACAAAGCCGCTGAGATAATGGCAAAGCATAAGCTGTCACCGGGAGCGAATACAGCTAAAACTACATACCTGCTAAGCGGAATGATACGGTGCGGTCACTGCGGTGCAATCATGACTGGAAACAGGCGCATGAACGGAAAGGGCTATACATACTGCTCCTATCGCTGTCAGCATAAGCAGTCAACGGAATGTGCCAACAAGGAAATCCGGCATGATAGGATTGAAGAATATGTATTACAGGTGCTGGAGCAGAACATATTCAACGAGGACTATATTCCAGATATCATAGCTGAAATCAAGGAACAGGCAGTACAGCACAATACAAGCGTGATAAAGGAATTAGCAGACCTGACTATAAAACTGGAACGCATAAAGACACGCCGTAAGAACATTCTGAATGCAATAGCTGACGGAATTGCAGAGGACGACTGTAAAGAAATATTAGCTCAGCTCAAAGCCGATGAATATTCATGTATCAAACGTCAGAAAGCGCTCAGCACCACAGAAACTGATATAGATATATCTACCGCAGAACTGACTGAACGCATAAGCGAGCTATCCATATACATCTATGAAAGAAATATCCCTGAATGCAAGAAATTCATAGGTCAGTATGTGAAAAGCGTGGTAGTCTATGACACAAAGGTAGAGGTAACGGTCACGATACCATCTGAATTATTATGCGGCTGTGAATACTCATTGACCCGAAGCGTGGGAAGAAAATTCCTGCCTATG
>CAKSHG010000023.1 GCA_934456315.1 uncultured Oscillospiraceae bacterium
GGACTCGGTTCGGGATTCTACCCGGCAAACAAGGCGGTGCACATCTCCGCGATGGAGGCTATCAAGCGCGAGTGACGTACTTTGCGGTATGAATGCGCAGATTCGCTTACTGCGTCATAATTATAACAAAGAGCAGGCTGACGAAAGTTGACCTGCTCTTATCTGCTTTGTTAAATCTGCACTAAAGTTTTTTGTAGATATTGTGAAAACTGTGTGTTATGCATAGAGAATATAATGGGTATGCTGATTAAGCATTTTACAATATGTGTGAATGATGTTATAATAATATCAATAAAAACCGAGGGGATTTATTGAAGATTTCTGTAGGTTTTTCACAAGACTTTCACAAATGGAGGTACAATTACAATGGCTAGATTTACTTTACCGAGAGATGTCTATCATGGCAAGGGCGCGCTTGAGAACCTCAAGGCTCTCAAGGGCAAAAAGGCTGTCATCGTTGTTGGCGGCGGCTCTATGAAGCGCTTTGGATTCCTCGACAAGGCAGAGGGATACCTCAAGGAAGCCGGCATGGAGGTTATGGTGATCGACGGCGTTGAGCCTGATCCTTCCGTTACCACCGTTATGAACGGCGCAGCCAAGATGCTGGAGTTCAATCCGGACTGGATCGTTGCAATGGGCGGCGGCTCTCCTATCGACGCAGCCAAGGCAATGTGGATCAAGTACGAGTATCCGGAATGTACCTTTGAGGATATGTGCAAGGTATTCGGTATTCCCGAGCTTAGAAAGAAAGCGCATTTCTGCGCAATTCCTTCCACCTCCGGTACTGCGACCGAAGTTACCGCATTCTCCATTATCACCGACTACGACAACGGTATCAAGTATCCTATCGCCGACTTCGAGATCACTCCTGATGTAGCTATCGTTGACTCCGACCTTGCTGAAACGATGCCGCAGAAGCTGACTGCCCACACCGGTATGGATGCTATGACCCACGCTATCGAGGCATACGTTTCCACTGCAAACTGCGACTTCACAGACGCACTTGCTATCCACGCTATCGAGATGATCCAGGCTGAACTGGTTAAGTCCTATAACGGCGACATGGCAGCCCGTGCAAGAATGCACAACGCACAGTGCCTGGCAGGTATGGCGTTCTCCAACGCTCTGCTTGGTATCGTTCACTCCATGGCTCACAAGACCGGCGCTATCTTCCAGGATTACGGCGCACATATTATCCACGGCGCAGCAAACGCAATGTACCTGCCTAAGGTAATCGCGTTCAACGCCAAGGATCCGACAGCAAAGAAGCGCTACGGCGTTATCGCTGATTACATGCACCTCGGCGGCTCCAATGACGACGAGAAGGTCGCACTGCTCATCAAGTACCTCCGCGGCATGAACGACGAGCTGAAGATCCCGCACTGCATCAAGAACTACGGCGCAGACAGCTATCCCTGCGAGCAGGGCTTCGTACCCGAGAACGTATTCCTTGAGAGAGTACACGACATCGCAGTAAACGCTATCGCAGACGCATGTACCGGTTCCAACCCCCGTCAGCCCTCGCCCGAGGAGATGGAGAAGCTGCTCAAGTGCTGCTATTACGACACAGATGTTGATTTCTGATTTTCAACTGAACGCACATATGGACCCCGCCGTGACCCGGCGGGGTTTTCTGCTTGATTTATCCTCCGAATTATGCTATAATTGATTGGCAAAGTGGAAAAGGGAGAGATCAAATGCAGAAAAACAGAGATCTTACAAGCGGGAGCATAACCGGTGGGCTGTGGGCGTTCGCGATACCGCTGATGCTCGGGAACGTCATGCAGCAGTTCTATAACCTCGCAGACACCTGGGTGGTGGGGAAGTACATCGGCGACAATGCCCTGGCGGCGGTAGGGTCGTCGTATACCCTCATGACATTCCTGACGTCGGTGATAATCGGGCTGTCGCTGGGAACGGGTTCGTTCATTTCGATGGCGTTCGGGCGGAAGCAGGGCGACGCGATACGCAACGGCATATTCATGTCCGCCGGGATAGTCGGCGCGCTGACGCTGGTCATAATTGCGGGATTCTACCTGCTCTGCGACTGGATCATCGGGCTGCTGAACGTCCCAGCGGAGCTGACCGCGGACATGCACACCTACCTTGTGTATGTGTTCATCGGTTTTTTCGCGGTGTTCCTCTATAATTACATCTCGAATATCCTGCGGGGAATGGGCAATTCGACAATACCGCTGATTTTTCTCGGGATCTCCGTAGCACTGAATATCGCGCTGGACCTGCTGTTCGTGATACCTCTGGGAATGGGGATAATGGGCGCGGCTCTTGCAACGGCGATATCGCAGTACGTTTCCGGGGCAGGTGTGCTTGTGTATTTCATCGCCGCGTATCCGGAGTACCGGCTGACCCGCGCGGACATGCGCTGGGACCGCAGGAATTTCCGCAGTATCCTGTCACTGTCAGGGTTCACCTGCTTACAGCAGTCGGTGATGAACCTCGGTATACTGATGGTGCAGGCAGTGGTGAACAGCTTCGGCTCCGTTGTAATGGCGGCGTTCTCCGTGGCGGTCAAGATAGACACGATCGCCTACATGCCGGTGCAGGATTTCGGGAATGCGTTCTCGGTTTTCACCGCGCAGAATTACGGCGCGGGGAAGTACGACCGTATCCGCGCCGGGATAAAGCAGTCGCTGATAAGCGTTGCGCTGTTCTGTGCGGCGGTCAGCGCAGTCGTGTGCATTTTCGCGGATCCGCTGATGAGCCTGTTCGTTGACGGCTCGGTGCGTGAAACGGTCGAAATCGGCGCGGAGTATCTCCGGACGGAGGGCGCGTGCTACATCGGGATAGGTCTGCTGTTCATGCTCTACGGATATTACCGCGCGGTCAACAAGCCGGTCATGTCCGTAGTCCTGACAGTGTTCTCACTGGGGACGCGGGTGCTGCTTGCCAACCTGCTGTCTGGTATACCGGAGGTAGGCGTTTTCGGGATATGGATATCTATCCCGATAGGCTGGTTCCTTGCGGACGCCGTGGGGGTAGGTTATTACGTCGCCGTGGAGCGTAAAGCCGCGCTTAAATCCACGGAAATTTAGCTGCATTTGTCGAACCATGCGCGGTTTTAAAAAAAATCGCGCATGGGGTCTTGACAAAATCTCGATTTTGGTGTAAAATAATATTGTTATTTTCTATGGAGACGTATCGAAGTGGTCATAACGGGGCTGACTCGAAATCAGTTAGGGCTTTGCCCCCGCGAGTTCGAATCTCGCCGTCTCCGCCAATATCATGAAGAACCGCATTACAGTGCGGTTCTTTTGTTTTTTACCCGAAAAATCCCTGGCGGGAAAAAACACCTTGATTTTTTCCGGATTCTCCTATATAATTAGAACAGACAGAACATGCTGCAAAACAGACGGAGGTACTAACATGACAATCACAGACCTTAGCGGAGAGTGGGAGGTTTTCCTTGACGAGAGCAAGAAAGACTCCATTCCCGAAAGATATCCCGACAGGATCCACCTGCCTGACTCGACCTCGAATGCAGGGCTTGGAAAGCTCAACACCGAAATCGAGTGCGGCTGCCTTACAGACCTGCACAAATTCGAGGGATACGCGTGGTTCAGGCGCAGCCTGGAGATCACCCCCGAGATGTCGGGGAAGAATCTGACGCTTTTCCTGGAGCGCACGCGCAAGACCCGCGCCTACCTCGACGGGAAGCTCATCGGGGAATACTGCTCCCTGTGCACGCCGCACCGCTATGACCTCACTGGAGCGACCACCGGCACTCACGAGCTTGCGATATGCGTTGACAACACGGATTACCCCACCGGCGGCGGGCACCTGACCTCCCGCGACACCCAGACCAACTGGAACGGAATAGTCGGCAGGATAGAGCTTCAGGCACGGAGAGCCTGCCCGGAGTACATCTATGCAGTACCCGACCCGGAAGCGCGCAGGCTCCACGTCCGCGCGGAAATAAAGGGTATAGCCTGCGGAACAGCGGAGCTTCGCGTTTTCGACACAACGCAGGAATACGGCTCGGCAAAGGCGGAGTTATCCTCCGACGCTCCGCTGGAATGTGATATCGACCTTTCCGAAAGCACCCCGCTTTGGAGCGATTCCGACCCGGCTCCGCTGAAGCTGGAGATGACCATCGGCGAGGACCGCTTCACCGTGACTACAGGACTGCGCCGCGTAAGTTCCGATGACCGCACGCTCCTCATCAACGGGCGGCAGACATTCCTGCGCGGGAAGCACGACGGGCTGGTTTTCCCGCAGACGGGCTACATGCCGACCGACCTGGATTCCTGGCTGAAATTCTTCGAAACCCTCGGGGAGTACGGGATAAACCACGTCCGCTACCACACCTGCTGCCCTCCCGACGCGGCATTCGAGGCTGCGGATATCCTGGGATTCTACCTCCAGCCGGAGCTGCCGTTCTGGGGGACAGTCCCAGACGAATTCGGCGCGGAGCATGAGTTCCTGCGCGAGGAGGGCTGGCGTATGCTACGCGAGTTCGGACACCACCCGAGCTTCGTGATGATGAGCATGGGCAACGAGCTGTGGGGCAGCAAGGAGCGGCTCAACGAGCTTATAGCAGGTTACAAGGCTGAATTCCCGGACAAGCTGTACGCCGGCGGTTCGAACAACTTCCAGTTCGTTCCCTGCGTGCTGGAGCAGGAGGATTTCTTCAGCGGAGTGCGGCTCGGTGCGACCAGGCTCATTCGCGGCAGCTACGCGATGTGCGACGCTCCGCAGGGTCATATCCAGACCGAGCGCCCGAACAGCCTGCATAATTACGACCCGCTGATAGACGAAGCAGCTGCTCTCGGCGGAACGCAGGTCATCGACGAAAACGGCGAAATAATGATACAGTACGGCACGGAGATGAAGAAAGTCAAGGCGGAAAGCTGGGATAACATCTCAGTGCATGTCCCGGTGATTTCGCACGAGGTCGGTCAGTACGCGGTGTTCCCGGATTTCGACGAGATAAAGGACTACACCGGTCCGGTCCGCCACGAAGCGTATGCGGCTTATAAGAAGGGGCTTGAGGAAGCCGGAATGCTCCACCGCTGGAGGGATTTCTTCCGCGCGTCCGGAGCGCTCGCCGTGGACTGCTACCGCCGGGATATCGAAACCGCGCTGCGCAGCTCCATGATGAGCGGATTCCAGCTGCTGGACATTCAGGACTTCCCGGGGCAGGGCGTTGCGACTGTCGGGATCCTCAACGCACACATGAGATCCAAGGGGCTTGTCACTCCGGAGGAGTGGCGGCGTTACTGCGCTGAAACGGTTGTCCTCGCGGAGCTGGACAAGTTCGTTTACAGCGCGGCTGACGAGATCCAGTGCGGGCTGCTGGTGTCCTCGACCGAGCCGGGATTCTCCGCCGACAAGATAGACTGGGAGCTGACCGTTGACGGCGCTGTGGTGGATTCCGGCGTTTCCGGAATAAAGGAGCGTAACGGCAGGCTGTACCGCGCGCAGAGCATTTCGTTCACGATAGGCTGCGACAAACCGGTGACTGCCAACCTGCGCCTTTCAATTGAAAACGAGGCGCAGAACGACTATACGCTTTACATCTACCCGAATATCGAGGTCGAGATAACCGAGAGCAGCATTACCAGCGGCGATAAACGCATAGAGCTGACCCGGGACCCTGACCGCGCAAAGCGCGGGAAAGCGCTGTACATTCCCGACCTGGGCGAGGATTCACTGCCCGGTGAGTACTGCACGGATTTCTGGTGCTACGGAATGTTCCGCAGCATTTCCGAGAGCATGGGAAAGCCCGTCCCGACAGGCACACTGGGACTTCTCATCGACAACAGGTCGGAGCTTCTGGCGGATTTCCCCTGCGACAGCCACACCACTCCGCAGTGGTATGAGATAGTGTCCCACAGCCGCTGCGCCGACCTTAGCGGCACCGACATCGAGCCGGAGGTCTGGGTCATCGACAATCCCGAGCGCCGCAAGCGCCTTGGATTGCTTTACCGCCAGGACGGAATGGTTTGCTGCACCTCCCGCCTGTGGGAGATAGCCGACCGTCCGGAGGTCAAGTGGTTCGCTTACAGCCTGCTGGAATATCTGGGCAAATAAGGTTTCGCCTATAATTCACAAACAGCTGCTTGACAAACAGCGGTTTACGGTGATATAATCAATATGTTGAAATAAACCGAAAGGAGCATACAACATGAACGAAGCATTAAAGAACATAACGACCCGCAGGAGCGTCAAGGCGTACAAGCCGGAAATGCCTCCGCAGGAGCTAATCGACCAGGTAGCCGAGGCGGGAACGCACGCTCCCACCGGAATGAACCGTCAGTCACCGATAATCATCGAGGTCACCGACAAGGCGACCCGCGACAAGCTATCTGCGATGAACGCTGCGGTGATGGGCGCGAAAATAGACCCGTTCTACGGCGCTCCGGCAGTGCTTGTGGTTCTCGCCGACAAGTCGGTCGGGACGTACAAGTACGACGGCAGCCTTGTGATGGAAAATCTCATGCTCGCCGCAAACGCGGTAGGGCTGGGCAGTTGCTGGATACACCGCGCCAAGGAGGAATTCGAATCCGAGGAGGGTAAAGCGCTTCTCAAACAGCTCGGTATCGAGGGAGATTACGAGGGCATAGGACACTGCATTCTCGGCTATCCCGCAGGTGATATCCCTGCTGAAAAGCCCCGCAAGGAAAACTGGATATACAAGATTTAATATTCGGCTCCGCATTCGTCATGAGTGCGGAGTTTTTTTGCGCTGACCGCTGTAAACGCTTGACAATGTGACCGCGCACGGGTATAATTAAGATATACTCTATTGAAAGGAACACCGCCATGACAGTCAACACCGAAAACAACCGCCTGACCGCCTCTTTCGGGGGCGCGCGGCTTATAGTAGAACCCTGGGGGGAAAGCTCCGTCAGAGTGCGCATGTACCCTGCGCTCTGCGACATCGCCGAGGACGAGCGGCTTAGCAGCTCTCCGTATTACAGCGCGCTCACCGAGCAGGTAGCCCACGCCTGCACTATCCGCAGCGAGGAAGTAGACACCACCGACCCGTGGTACAAGGGCGAGGAATACGCGCAGTACCACCAGACCGGCGTGAACTACTACCTCACCAACGGAAAGCTCACCGTAAAGCTCGACAACGAGGGAAGAATGTCGTTCCTGAATCAGCGCGGCGAGGTGCTCACCGAGGAATACTGGCGCGACCGCAACCGCATAAACCGCTACTGCGTGCCGCTGCGCATAGTCGCAAGGGAGCTGAAGCCCCGCCAGGGCGGCACGGATTACGAGCTGACCGCGCGTTTCGAGGCTTACGATGACGAGAAGATATTCGGCATGGGTCAGTATCAGGACAGCCACCTGAACAAGAAAGGCTCCGTTCTGGAGCTGTGCCACCGTAATTCCCAGGCGAGCGTTCCGTTCTTTATTTCAAGCCGTGGCTACGGATTCCTGTGGAACAATCCCGCTGTCGGCACGGCGACATTCGGCACGAACAAGACCGAGTGGTACGCAAGGTCGACCCGCTACCTGGATTACTTCATAACCGCCGGCGACACCCCCGCCGAGATAACCGAGCACTACACCGCAGCCGCCGGACGCGCGCCCAGAATGCCGGAGTACGGTCTGGGCTACTGGCAGTGCAAGCTGCGCTACCGCACGCAGGAGGAGCTGCTTTCCGTCGCGCGGGAGCACAAGCGCCGGGGACTTCCGATGGACGCCATCGTTGTGGATTTCTTCCATTGGACGCGCCAGGGCGACTTCAAGTTCGAGCCACGGGACTGGCCCGACCCGCAGGCGATGGTAAAGGAGCTGAAATCCATGGGCATTGAAACCGTGGTTTCAGTTTGGCCTACGATAGACGAGCGCAGCGAGAATTTCGGCGAGATGGCGGACAAGGGAATGCTGGTTTCCGCTGACCGCGGAAACGGGCTGCACATGACCTGGATGGGCAACACGGTATTCTATGACGCGACAAATCCGGAGGCGCGGAAGTTCGTCTGGGACAAGTGCCGCGAGAATTACTACAGCAAGGGCATACGCTGCTTCTGGCTGGACGAGGCGGAGCCGGAGTACGGACCCTACGATTTCGACAACTACCGCTACTACGCCGGAACGGCGCTCCAGTGCACGAATATCTACCCGCTGATGTACGCCAAGGGATTCTACGACGGACTGAAAGCCGCCGGGGAGAAGGACGTGCTTAGCCTGGTACGCTGCGCCTGGGCGGGAAGCCAGAAATATGGAGTGCTCACCTGGTCGGGAGATATCCACTCGAGCTTCCGTGCGATGCGCGAGCAGATTCAGGCGGGTCTTTCGATGAGCGTTGCTGGCATTCCATGGTGGACGTCGGATATCGGCGGATTCCTCGGCGGAAATATCCAGGACGAGGGCTTCCGTGAGCTGCTGGTGCGCTGGTTCGAGTGGGGCTGTTTCTGCCCGGTATTCCGCATGCATGGAGAGCGCTCTCCCTGGTACGAGCGCGAGGAGGAGTTCATCGACGGCGTCCGTCAGCTGACCTCCGGACAGGATAACGAGGTATGGAGCTTCGGCGACGACAACTACGAGATACTGAAAAAGTACCTGTTCGTCCGTGAAAAACTCCGCCCGTACATGAGAAAGACGATGGACGAGTGCTCCGCGGTCGGCGCGCCGGTAATGCGCCCGCTGTGGTACGAATTCCCGGACGACCCCGAGGCATGGAACACCGAGGACGAGTATACTCTCGGCGCATCGCTGCTGGTAGCTCCGGTGACGGAGCCGGGCGCGACAGAGCGCAGCGTGTACCTCCCCGCCGGAACGGTCTGGAAGGACAGCAGCACTGGAACGCTCTATAAGGGCGGTCAGCGCGTGACCGTACCTGCGCCTATTGACGTTATACCGGTATTTGTCCGCGGGAACGAGGATATCGAGGTATACTGATGACCTACTCCGGCATTGTGGAGGGCGAGTTTCTTCACAGAGTGAACCGTTTTGTGTGCGAGGTGCGCGTTGAGGGCGAAACCTGCACGGCGCACGTCCGGAACACCGGGCGCTGCACCGGAGTGCTGTCCCCGGGAGCGGAGGTAAGCCTGCAGCGCAGCGCCGACCCGGCGCGGAAAACTCCGTTCACGCTCATCGCGGTGAACACGCCGCAGTACGGTTGGGTGAACCTCGACAGCCTGGCTCCCAACGTGATGGCGGGGGAGTGGCTGAAAGGGCAGGGGTTCGACCTGATACGCCCCGAGTACAGCTTCGGGGAAAGCCGCATCGACTTCTACATGGAGCGCTCCGGGGAGCGTTACCTGATGGAGGTCAAAGGCTGCACGCTCGCGGAAAATGGCGTGGGGCTGTTCCCGGACGCGCCGACAAAGCGCGGTGCAAAGCACCTCCGGGAGCTTACCCGGGCGGTGGAGCGGGGATACAGCCCGGCGGTCGCGTTCGTGATAATGCTGAACGGAATAGAGCGCGTCGAGCCGAATGCGGCGATAGATCCGGAATTCGCCGGGGAGTTCGCTAGGGCGTTACGCGCAGGCGTGGAGCATATATTCATCAGGTGCAGATGTACTGCCGACAGCGTTGAGCTTGAATAAAAATAACCCCGCCGGGTCGTTACCGGCGGGGTTTGCTGCGTGTGGAATGGCTTCAGGCTGTTTCCTTTGTGTCTACAGTGGAGGGCGAATCGGCAGAAGCGGAGGCTTCTGCTGTTGCGGCTGCCTGGGCTGTGGAGGGATTGCTGACGTCGCTGGCTTCGCTTGGAGCGTCAGCAGTAGAAGTCGCTGATTCCGCAGTTGCGGGCGCTGCAGATCCTGCGGAGGTTGCGGGAACGGATTCCGCAGTGCTGTTAGCCTGGGATTCAGCGGTTGAAGCTGTCGGAGCCGCTGTAGTCGTGGCTGCGGTTGTCGATTTGCTGCCGGATTTATCGGACTTTCCGGCTTCGGCGGTAGCTTCTGCGGTGCTTGCCTTGTAAGTTTCGATGGTTACGGAGGAGATTATAACGTCCTGTATCGGCATGGATTTTTCACCGGAGGCGTTCGTCGTGACATCGACTGTGTTTATCTTGTCGATGACGTCAAATCCTTCATACACCTGACCGAATACGGTGTAGCCGCCGTCTATCTGGTAAAGCCCGCCGACTTTCTTGTATTTCTCGGCGGCAGCTTTGCCGTTTTTCTTGATGAATGCGGCGTTGTTGCTGTAGTATGTCTGCTGGTAGGTGAGGAGCTTTGTGTCGTCGCTCACGGTATCGGCAGCCTCGGCGGTGGAATCCTCTGCGGTAGCGCTCTCTGCGGCGCTTTCGCCCGCGAGCTTCTGCGCGAGCTCGTCAGCCTTTGCCTGGACCTTTGCAGCGTCTATTTTCGAGGTGTCGGTCGGGGTCTTGTTGCTGACGATGTAGAACTGCACGGAGTTGTTGCCGTATGCGTCTGCGGCGTAGCCGAGCGCACCGTAGAAATTGCGGGCTTTCTCGCTGACCTCTATCGGGAAGGTGGTCGCGTTAGCCGCAGCGTCCTCGCCGACGTACGCGGCGGTGCCGCCGGTGCCGTCGCCGTTGAGCGAGCCGCCCTGAATATAGGTGTCCTGAATAACACGGTGTATCTTAAGTCCATCGTAGTATCCCTGTTCCGCGAGCTTTATGAAGTTCTCCACGCCAACGGGCGCGATATCGGGGAACAGCTTGGCGCGGACCGTTCCGTAGTCCTTGAAATCTATCACGGCTATCTTATCGCCGTCCGCAAAGGTAATATCTCCGATATTGCCGCTGGACGACGCGCCGGAACCTCCGAAAAGCGAGCAGCCCGCGGAGGAAAGGAGCATTCCCGCTGAAAGGACTGCGCTCAAAAGAACTCGTTTGAAATTCATGGTGTTATCCCTTTACCTTTCCGTCAGATGGTCAGTCGGCTGCGTAGACCTTAACTGACTTGATAATGATGTCCTTGACCGGCTTGCTGTTTTCGCCGCTGGAGCCGGTAGTTACCTCGACCGCAGAAATGTTGTCGATAACGTCAAAGCCCTCGACCACCTGACCGAATACTGTGTAGTCGTCGTCCAGCGAGGGAGTGCCGCCCTGTTCCTTGTACTTGTCCGAAAGGCTGCGGAGCTTTTCGGCGGTCTTGGTATAGCTTTCGATGTAGTAGTTGTAGTATTCGTAGCCCTCTGAGCCTGCCTCGTACTTGTCGCGTTCAGCGGTGAGCTCCGCGATAGCCTTGTCGTAGTCAGCAGGGTCGTCAACGGACTTGCTGTTCACGATGTAGAACTGCGTGGTGTTCTGACCTGCGGCGTTGGCGTAGCAAAGCGCGCCGTAGAAGTGCCGCGCCTGGTCGCTGACCTCTATTCCAAAGGAGGTAGCGCCGTCGTCTGTGCCGGTATACGCTGCGTTGCCGCCGGTGCCGTCGCCGTTGAGGGAGCCGCCCTGGAACATGAATCCGTCAATTACGCGGTGTATGCTCTTTCCAGTGTAGAAACCGTCCTGCGCAAGCTGTATGAAGTTCTGTACGCCGACCGGCGCGATATCTGGGAACAGCTTCGCTCTGATGGCGCCGAATCCCTCGATCTCGAATTCTGCATAGATATCCCCGGACTGTATCTCGACATCACCGACATTTCCTCCGCTTGCGGGAGCGTTATTCACCATATCCGCAGCCGAGAGGTCAGCGCTGCCGGCTATTTCGGACAGCGAATAAATGTCTGCGCTGGAATTGCCTGAATTATTAGAGCTGCACGCGGTGAAGCTTGCGGCGCAAGCCGCCGCAAGGATCGCAGCCATAAGGTTTCTTATCTTCATTTCGTGTCCCTTTCTTACTGCTCGGCGGTGCCGGAGCCTTCCTCGCTGTGGTAGGTGTCTATCTTTACGGATTTGACCAGAACGGTGTCAACGGTGCGGTAGGTATTTTCGTCCGACTGGATATTGCAGAGCTTTTCCACCACGTCAAGACCCTCGTAAGTCTGACCGAAAACGGTCACGGAGCCAGCCATGCCGAACACGCCGCCGACCTCGATGAACTTATCGAACAGGTTCGAGAGGTTCGCCTTTTCAACGTCGGTGCGCTTTTCGCTCTCGGTCATGGACTTCTTTAGCTCGTCTATCTGCTCCTGGGTCATGGTGTCGTCGTTGTTGCAGACGAGGTATCGTCCGTCGGAGTAGCCAGCAAGCTCGGAGTAAGTCACCAGCGCGCCGCGGAACGGCCACAGATTCACATTGTACTCATGAGCGAGTGCCTCGTCGTCGCTGTCACGGCCGGTGTAGACGCCCTTGTCGTTCTCATGTCCGCCTGTCAGGAAGTATGTGTCCTGGACAACGGCGTAGACCGGCAGACCGTCGTACTGACCTGCTTCGGCGCGTTCAACGAACTTTGCGACGGTGTTCGGGCAGTACTCATCGTAGAGCACCGCGCGGAATTCACCGAGGTCGGTGTCGAAGATTGCGATGGTGTCGCCCTCCTGCGGAGCTTCAAGCTGAACAAGCTCGATGCTGGAAAAATCGTAATCCTGCATAGCGTTGTAGCTGGAGCTTGTGAACGTGCAGCCGGAAAGCGCGAGCGTGCTCCCGAGCACGGATAGAGCCGCGAGCGCGGCGATAATTCTTTTTTTCATCAGTATCCTCAAATTTATGCTTTCTTGACTATAGTGCCCTGGCGGGTTTCTTCTACGACCCAGCCGAGCGCCTTTATCTGGTCGCGTATGGAGTCTGCAAGCGCGAAATCCTTAGCCTTGCGGGCAGCCTTGCGCTTCTCGATGAGGTCGGTTATCTCTGCGGGTATCTGCTCCTCATCGTTCTTATTATACAACAGACCGAGCACGTTTGTCAATGCCGTGAACTCATCGTTATACGCCTGGAGGGTTCCCTTTGTCGCATTACCCTCGGCAATTGCGGTGTTTATCTTGCGTACGAGCTCGAAAATGGTGGAGATACCGTCTGCGGTGTTGAAATCGTCGTCCATAACGCGGATAAACTGCTCCTGCGCTTCCCTGACGTCTGCGAGAGCCTGTGCGGAAGCCTCTCCCTCGGGGGCGGAGGATATCGCACGGTTCAGGGTGTCGCGGCAGGTGTACAGGCGCTGGAGCGCAGCCTTGCAGCTCTCGATGACCTCGATGGTGTAGTTGAGCTGGCTGCGGTAGTGAACGGACAGCAGCATGAAGCGGATAGGCTCATAGCCGTACTCCTTGGAGAGGTCGCGCACCATGAAGAAATTGCCCTTGGATTTTGACATCTTGGTGCCGTCGACGTTGAGCATTCCGTTGTGCATCCAGATGTTGGCGAGAGGCTGACCGGTCGCGCATTCGCTCTGTGCGATCTCATTCTCGTGGTGCGGGAAGATGAGGTCGGCTCCGCCGCCGTGGATATCCAGGGTGTCGCCGATGTAGTGGCGGCTCATTGCAGAGCACTCGATATGCCAGCCGGGTCTGCCCTTGCCGAACGGGGAATCCCAGTAAGGCTCACCGGGCTTGGCAGCCTTCCAGACTGCGAAGTCCATCGGGTCGCGCTTCTTGTCGCCGACCTCGATGCGCGCGCCTGCCTGGAGGTCCTCAAGCGGCATGTGGGACAGCTTGCCATACTCCGGGAACTTGGAGGTTTCGAAGTAAACGTCGCCGTCGACTTCGTAGGCGTAGCCCTTTTCGATGAGGGTCTTTACGATGTCGATGATGATATCCATGTTCTCGGTGACCTTGGGGTGAACGTCCGCGCGGCGGACGTTGAGCCCGTCAGCGTCGGTGAAGTATTCCCTGATAGCGTTCTCGGAAACCTCGTGAGCAGTCTTGCCGAGCTCGTTCGCCTTCTTGATTATCTTGTCGTCAACGTCGGTGAAGTTCTGAACGTAGAACACCTTGTATCCGCGGAACTCAAGGTATCTGCGGAGCGTGTCGAAAACGCACAGCGCACGGGCGTTGCCGATGTGGATAAGGTTGTAGACGGTAGGTCCGCATGCGTAGATTTTTACAGTGCCGGGAGTGATGGGCTTCAGCTCCTCTTTCTGGCGGGTCATGGTGTTGTAGATCTGCATATTATTTTTCCTCCTGAGAGTTTTTATTCTTGATTTCAAGCTGCTTTTTCAGCTCGTCTATCTCCTGCTGCAGGCACTCTATTTTGTACATGTGCTCGCACAGCAGCTGCGAAACAGGGTCGGGAATGTGTATCTGGTCGAGGTCGCTGTTGCCGACGCGAACGCCGTCGCGCTTGACGACCCTCGCGGGAACTCCGACCGCCGTACAGTTCGGCGGGACCTCCTCCAGCACGACCGCGTTGGCGGCTATCTTGCAATTATCCCCTATCTTCATCGGACCCAGGACGCGTGCGCCTGCGCCGACCATAACGTTGTTGCCGAGGGTTGGGTGGCGCTTCCCGGTATCCTTGCCGGTGCCGCCGAGGGTGACGTTCTGGTAGAGCGTACAGTAGTCGCCGATCTCGGTGGTTTCGCCGATAACGACGCCTGCGCCGTGGTCGATGAAAAGCCCCTTTCCGATCTTGGCGCCGGGGTGTATCTCAATGCCGGTGCGGTTGCGGCTGCTCTGGGAGATCCACCGGGCGATGAAGAAATGTCCGTGTTCGTAGAACCAGTGGGCTCTGCGGTAGGATCTCACAGCCTTGAACGACGGGTAGAGGAAAATGACCTCCAGTGCGGAGCGCACGGCGGGGTCGCGCGCCTTTATCGAATTTATCTCTTCTTTAAGACGGTCAAACATATTAACCTCCGGGTATCAGGCTAAAAGGAACTGCACACCGCGTACAAAAAAACCTCCGCACCGGTGTGGTGCGAAGGCGTGTTAACGCGGTTCCACTTCGCTTCGGGCTGACGCCCCTCAAATCCCCTTAACGCGGGGAAACGCAGACGGCTACTGTGGAGCGCACGCTCCGGTGGTTCGCCGACCGGGCTCACAGCCGCACTTTCACAGGGTCCCGCCGCAGCGCTCTCACCAATGCGCCGCTCTCTGGAGGTGGGGTTATCCGGTTACTCTGACTGATCAAAGCCTTTGCTACAATTACATATATTATACTCTATTTCGCACAGAATTTCAAGTAGTGAACGAAGATTTTTTGAAATTTCACGAAACAATCACGTCAGAAGAATGAAAGCCAGCGCCGCGATGAGCTTCATATCCGCCTTTTCGTGCAGCAGCAGGACTATCAGCGCGATGATAAGCAGGGAATCCCGGTCGCCGGTCAGCCTTTGCAGGAACCCTCCGGGGCTTCCCGTAACGGCAGAATAAGCCGTATCTGCGCGGCTCGCCTGACCGGAGCAGCAGTCCTGCCTGCGCTGCGCACCGGAGGTGGAGGAGCCTGTGGGCTCCGGAGCGCAGCCGCATTCCTGCCCGGGAGCGGAATCTGTAGGAGCCTGCCAGGCGCCGCTGTTGAATGATTCCACCGTGCGGTACAGCGGAGAATTTTGAGTGTTCCAGACCATACTATCCTCCCAGATTTCCGAACAGACCGCTCTCCTTGAGCAGCGGGAGCAGCGAGATAAGCTTGAGCAGCCGCATGGCGGTGTCCACTTTCCCGCGGTTTTCCTCACGCAGGAGCGGTTTCAGCGCCAGGAGCAGCCGCTCGTCGTCGGAGGTGCTCCCGGCGGCGCTTAGCAGTCCGGCGATCTTTGCAAAGCTCGCGAGGTCCAGCCCGGCGAAAAGCCCGCCGGAATCTTCGGCGCTCTGTTCCTCTGCGGGGCTGTCGTCCTCCGGCGCGTCCCCGGCGAGCGCACGGAGGATATCCTCTATATTATCCATGCGCCGCACCTCCGTTCCGTGTTATCGCCTATTTCATGCTGCCGAGCAGCTTAAGTACTTCCTCCGGGGAACCGGCGGACTTGAGTTTTGACATCAGCGCCTTGTCTGCGAGCACTCTGCGCAGCTTTTCCTTGTCGCTCTTTGTGAGTATCGATGAGAGCGCACCGAGGTCTTTTTTCTCGAGAGTTTTCCGGAGATCGTCCGGCGAGGAGCCGAGCTTTTCGCTTGCAGATTTTATCAGCTTGTCGAGTTCATTGTTGTTCATGTCAGGTACCTCCCTAGATATGGCAGATCATGTAAAACTGTGTGAATTTTTCGTGAAAAAACTGCAAAGCCCCCTTTTATTCAAAACATTTTTATGATATAATATGTATAACTAGAACATATAGAAATAAAATAAACCAATCGGAAAGGAAAACCAATTTTGAAGATATTAGTCGTATCAGATACGCACCGGAACTTCCATGTTCTGGAAGATATCGTGAATGAGAATCTGGACGCCGACCTGATGATACATCTCGGCGACGGCGAGAACGAAGCGCGGGATATTCACAACCTGCACCCGGAGAAGCCAATGATCTATGTTGCGGGAAACTGCGATTACGGAATGCACAAATCAAGCGAGATCGTTACAGTCAGCGGATACAAGATCTACTGCTGCCACGGTCACAACGAGAACGTTCACACGGGACTTGACCGCCTGGTCGCGCAGGCAAAGCTCAACGACTGCCGCATAGCGCTCTACGGGCACACCCACCTCCACCGCACGGAAGTTATAGACGGAGTGTACGTAATGAATCCCGGCAGCCCTGACAGCCCGAGGAACCACACCGAGCCGTCCTACGGAGTTATCAACATATCCAGCGACGGTGAGATCAGAATGAGCATAATGAAGGTGAAAAAGAGTGCTGAACAGAATAACGCTTGACGAGGTGGATTCCACCAACAACTACCTGAAGCAGCACCGCGCAGGGCTTCCTGACGGCACCCTGGTGACAGCCGGACTTCAGACCGCCGGAAAGGGCAGGCGCGGTCACGACTGGCTTGCCGACCGTGGAATGCTGCCGCTGTCGCTGCTGCTGAAGCAGGCTCCCCACCCGGACAC
>CAKSHG010000024.1 GCA_934456315.1 uncultured Oscillospiraceae bacterium
CCCCACACCCCTTTAGCGCTTTTGAATCGTTTAGCCGTGCTTCGCACGGAGTAACCGCGCTGCGCGCGGAGGTTTCGCCTACGGCGACGAGGGCTCTGCCCTCGACCCGCAAGGAGGGACGCGTCCCCCCTTGACTCCCCAATTAGTGATGCAAATTTGAAAGTCCCTGCAACGTTAAATTATAGTTTATCTCCTGAAACAGTTCAGGACCGCCGTGCGTTATTTTACACATAACAGCCGGTGCATATTGTGTCAAATATACAAATTTTTCAAAGCATGTTGACATAAAATAGAGAATAGTATATAATTAGTGTTAGAGAACCAATTTCGCCGGAGGTGCTTTGTTGTGAATCTCAGAAAGTACTGCGCCGCAGCCCTTACCGCTGTCATACTTATAAGCGGCTGCTCAAAATCGGAAACAGAAAGCGCTGACAAATACACTCGCGACGGAGATGGACGCGTTATCCCCATCTCCGATGAATATATCCCCACAAACTATACCCCACGCTCCGAGGGCTGGAGCATCATGACCCGCGAGATCCCCGGCAGCTTCGGTCAGCAGACCGACAAGCTGATCCCCGCAGTCTATCTCACAACCGACGACCCTTCTGCGATCAGCAGGGACGAATACTCCGACTGCACTTTCCAGATCGACGCAGGAATGACCAGCGGCAAGTACGAAAGCACTGAAGTCCTTACCGGCAAAATTCGCGGCAGAGGTCACTCCACCTGGGAATGGCCAAAAAAACCCTACAGAATAAAGCTCGACGATAAGACCTCCCTGCTTGGAATGTCCGAGGCAAAACGCTGGGTGCTCCTCGCAAACTACGCCGACGAATCCCTCCTGCGGAACACCACCGCGTTCGAGATGGCACGCTCCCTGGGAACCTTCCGGTTCGTCCCCCACGCCATACCGGTGGATGTATATATGAACGGAATTTATCAGGGCGTCTATACCCTCGGCGAACAGCTCGAGGTAAAAACTTCGCGCCTCGCGATAGACGACAGCCTCGCCAACGCCGAAACCGGCTACCTGCTCGAAATAGGCGGAGCCGACCCCAACGTTGACAAGGAGGGCTGGAACTACTTCAACCTCCCCTCCGGCTGCGGAGTCAACATCAAAATCAAAAGCCCCGACACCGATGAGGACCCCCAGGCAGACTACCAGTGGACGCAGAAGAACTTCGACTTCATCTACGACTACATGTGCAAGGCTGACACGGCAATAACAACGCTCGACAACTACGAAAAGTACATCAATGTCGATACGTTCATCGACTGGTTCCTGGTGCATGAGCTGACATACAATCTCGACTCCTGCTTCCGACGCAGCTGCTATATCACAAAGCCTACGCTAAGCCGCCTGGAGATGGGTCCGATATGGGATTTCGACCTGGCTTTCGGCAATATGTACATGGATAATCCCAGGTACGACGACTGGGCAACTATTGGCAGCATGGACAGCAGCAGCTACATCGGCGTCACCTGGTTCAACTACCTCATGACGGACGAGAATTTCCGCGACAAGGCGCGCGCCCGCTGGAACGAAGTCCGCGACACCATGGTAGATTCCGCACTGGGCACGATAGATTCCTACAAGCCGTTGGTAATGCCGTCTGCGGAAGTAAACTTCGAGATATGGAACACCCTCGGCATTGCAAACGGATTCCAGCCGCTGACGATGAAAAACTACAACACCTACCTCGACCAGGTGCTGTATCTCCGCAAGTTCATCAACAACCGCGCAAAGTGGATAGACGAAAATCTGTAATACATTGTCCCCGTGACTTGTTCACGGGGATTTTTGCTACTTGACAATATCAGCGCAGTATGTTATAATATGCAACGTAAAATTAAGATGTGGATTTTTCCGGACTTGCTCACCTTTTCGCCACACAGCTTGTGCTGTGCGGCTTTTTTTGCGCAACCGACCGGACAGGAGGTAAAATGGACAACACCTTTATGAAGGAACGCCCGGTGCTGCCGCTGCTTGTTTCAATGGCGCTGCCGATGGTCGTTTCGATGCTAGTCAACTCGCTGTACAACATCGTTGACAGCTTTTTCGTCGCCAAAATAAGCGATAACGCAATGACTGCGCTTTCGCTGGTATTCCCGGTGCAGAACTTCATCAACGCCGTCTGCATAGGCTTCGGAGTGGGAATAAACGCCGTCATCGCGTTCTACTCCGGTGCAGGCGACAAGGAACGCGCCGACCGCGCAGCCACTCTGGGAGTGGTTCTCGCCGCTATCCACGGAGTTATCCTCACCATCGTGAGCGTCCTGATAATGCCGGCGTTCCTGGGAGCGTTCACTTCCGACCAGAACGTAATAGACCTCGGCGTGAGATACTCAAATATCGCATTCCTGTTCGCGACAATAATAAGCCTCGGGCTTGCATTTGAAAAGATATTCCAGGCGGTCGGCTGCATGAAGGTTTCCATGGCAAGCCTGATGTCCGGCTGTATCATCAATATAATCCTCGACCCTATGCTGATATTCGGCTGGGGCTTCCCCGCGATGGGGATCGAGGGCGCAGCGCTCGCTTCCGGTATCGGGCAGACTATCTCACTTGCGGTCTACATCGTGGTGTATTTCGTCCGACCCATCAGCGTGAAGCTCGGCAGAAAGCACATCTCCCCGGACGGCAGAATGATAGGCAGGCTGTATTCCATCGGTATACCCGCCGCGCTCAACCTGGCGCTCCCGTCGATACTCATTTCTGCGCTGAATGCGATCCTTGCGGCTTTCTCGGACGTGTATGTGCTGGTGCTCGGTATCTACTACAAGCTTCAGACGTTCCTGTATCTCCCGGCAAGCGGACTTATCCAGGGAATGCGCCCGCTTATCGGCTACAACTACGGCGCGGGAGAATACAAGCGCGTCAGCCAGCTTTTCAGGATCGTACTGATAATGAGCTGCGGAATAATGACCGTCGGCACCGTGATATGCCTGCTCATACCCGGACAGCTTATCGGAATGTTCTCCACCGACCCAGCCGCCATCTCAGCCGGAGAAACCGCCCTGCGAATCATCAGCGCGGGATTCATCGTATCTTCTGTGTCGGTCACTGCGTCAGGAGCGCTTGAGGGGCTGGGAAAGGGCGTGCCGTCGCTGATGATCTCCCTGTGCAGGTTCATCGTGATAATCATTCCCGCAGCGTTCATACTAAGCCGCTTTTTCGACGCGAATGGCGTGTGGAATGCTTTCTGGGTGACGGAACTCATTACCGCGGCGATATCACTTCTTATCTACAAAAAGTCCGTCAGGATAAAAACCGGACTGCCAGAGCAAAAATAAAAACAAAGCAGGGAGCGCTGAACTCCCTGCTTTTCGTTATTCCAACATATACATCTTGCTTATGCTTGATGTTATGGCTTCTATCTGCTCGTAAAGCGCCTGCTCAAGCTCGTCGTAGCACTTGTTTATCGTGTCCTGCGCATGCCTGCGCTTGTTCCTGACGCTCGCCCAGTTTATCTTCAGCCCTACCGCTATCTCTTTTATGACCTCGGCTACGTCATGGGCAGTGGACAGTTTTTTCCCGACGGCAAGCTCCACTACGTCAATAAATCCGGCGCGGCTGAACGAATCCCCAAGCTCCCGCCTGTATCCCTCGAAGAAGTCGCATTTCATATCAACGCGTATCTCCAGGCGGTTTGCTTCGGAGATGAGCGCGTTATACTGCCGGTACAGCGCAAAATAATAATCGTTCGCCTGGACGAATCTCTCCCTTACCTTGCTCTGGGCGATCCTTACGAACTGCTCCATCTCGGCGGTCACTTCCCCGCCGAATTCCTCCAGCGTCTGCGACGGCGAACGGTTCAGCTTGTCCCGTATGAAGGAGCGCGCGTTTATTCTGGCGTTCACCTCTCCAAGCTGTTCCTCGCGCTTTTTCGTCAATTTCAGGTGGACCTCCCTGCGGATATTCGCCGGGAGCTTCACGCAGATGCTTCCCCAGAGATTTTTCAGTATGGCGCTGAAAACCTCGTCCCTGCCAAACTGCCGCGTAGTCACGCCGCAGAGCAGGGTTTCCGATACGCTGCTGACATTGATTATCCTGTCGTTACTTACTCCGGCGTTATTGAGCTTTTCAACAACCTCTGCGTTCTCGGAAAGCTCCTGGCTGTTGCAGTGAGTTATCGCCACGACGACATTGTTGCCCCGGTCGATGAGCTCCTTTATCATTCCAGCCTCGAAGTATTCCACCCTGTCCGAGTTTGATGATATGCAGAATATCACTGTGTTGAACCAGTCAGATATCCTCATCGCGTCGTGCCTTGCGACCTCCTCGTTTATCAGGTCGCCCCATTCCTCCGCCTTGTCCGGCTCAAGCCCCCAGGTGTCGTATATGTGTATCGTCAGCGCGTCGCTGTACTCGTAGGAATGCTTGAATATTCCCCTTGGGGTGACTGGTCTGCCGGCGCCCGCCCTCTCGACGAGCTTTCCGAAAAGATAATTCAGCAGGGAGCTTTTTCCCGTGCCGGAGCGCCCTATCACCAGTACTGATGTGTCGATATGTTCCATTATTTATCCTTACCCCTGAACTGTTCCGCCAGCTTTTCACCCATTGCTTTAAAAACGTCCCCGAAATTGACCTGCGCGTTTTCGATAGCGGCTTTCAGCGTTTCAGAGTTGAACCAGTCTGCGAACCGACCATTCGTTCCGCCGTTCTTGACGCAGTTTGAAAGATACACATAGCTTAGCTCGTCCACTGCATAGCCGACCGCTCCGGTGAGCGTAGCCGCGACCGCCGAATTCACCGTTATCGCGACAGCAGTCCCGACCAGCGGTATCGCCTTTGCAAGCGAACCGGCAAGCGTCTTTCCCAGCAGTGAGATCCCCGTAGAGCCAATCAGCGATTTCGCCACATCTCCGAACGACGAAATGTTATAGACGTTCAGTATATGCACCGCCATTGTAGTCTGCATGGCCATCAGCGCGGCGGAATCAGTGAACGGCACAGGTACGAACGCATTTCCGACGACGATCGCCACCGCGCTTGCAATGCACGCAGGTACGATGACCTTACGGATATGCTCCTGCTTTTCCTTCAGCGAACCCTTTACGGAGGACAAAAGCCCCTCCCGCAGACTGTCGCCGAGATTCTCAAGCGCCCAGTGCACCAGCTCATCTTTCTGAACGTATCCCGCATTGCAGAGCGCCTCGTAAGTTGCGATGCGCTGCTGATACTTCGCCTCGCCCTCCACCGGACGGCTGCAATAGGTGAAAATGCTCATCTCCGGGAACTGGGAAAGTATCGCCTCTTTCAGGGCGGTCAGCTCGCGTTCTGAAACAACGTCCACCTTTGTCATCACAACGCAGACAGGAAGTCCCCTCCTGCGCAGCTCTCCTATCACATCAGCGTCCGTATCGTGGAACTTCTTGGTCCCGGCGTTGACGCAGTACCACACTTCGTGTATGCGCTGTTCCATTCCGTTGAGCGCATTCGCGGAGTTCAGCCTGTCAACATACCCGATGACCACTTCGTAATAATGCTTCTGCTTGTCGCTGCCTATTTCGTAGCCCTCGCTGTCGTGGAGGACTACCCCCAGGCTGTCGCTCTCATATCTGTGTACGCCCTGGGTGACTGGCAGCCCCTCGCCCACCTCGGGAGCACTTTCCAGCGTGTGGTCGAAAATGTCCCTGACAAGACTGCTCTTTCCCGCTCCGGTCGCACCGCACAGCAGCAGATTCGGCTTTTTGACTCCCTGCCTTATCCTGGCAAGCTCCTTTTCCGCATCAAAATTCTTGTAATCGATGACATCTTTTCTGCTCATTCAGTTACCCCCATACCGGCTTCCTCCGCGCACCTTATAAGACGCTGGCGGTTTTTTTCAACATATTCACGGTAAAAACTGCTGCCGTGCTCTTTCACGGAATAATTTACGAGCGGTATCCCGGGCGCACAGTAGGATATCACCCGGCGCAGCTCTTTAAGCCCCTCTGCAGATACCAGGTCTATTTTTGTCAGCACTATACGCAGCCTCTCGCTGCCGACCAGCTCCACAAGTGCGTGGACGCACTGCTCGTCCGTCGTGCCGAAGCGCTTCCCGCCGGCATTTACGCAGTACCACACCTCGCGGGGCGGGTTCGCCGAGATGACCTCGCCGAGCCACTCAAGGTAGCTCCCGAAGCTTCCGCTGGAGTAGCCCTGGGTATCGCGTATGAAAATCCCGCCGCTGCGGCAGCTGACTATCCCCTGCGTGACCTCGCCGCCGCTTCCGGCGCGGGTAAATTCCCCGCCGAGAATGTCGTTTATCAGACTGCTCTTACCCGCCCCGGAAACTCCGCACACAAGTACCCCGCGCGGCTCCGGGACGCGTGGCTTCGCTGACTTTTTCCGGACTTTCCTGCGGAGCGCCGTCCCGGCAACTATCGCTCCGGCAACTGCCGTACCCGCTGCTGCAAGTATTTTTCCTATCATCTGCCCACCTCCATTGCGTATATCCTGTGTCAATTATAACACCACTGTCGTAATTTGTCAATTGCAAAAATGACTGCATTGCAGGTAAACCGTTACATTGCCGGCGTGACGCGGCGGCATTCATTTCCGGTCACAAAATGTTATACAATAAAACATTATTTTAAAGCTAAAATATGCCGCTTTTACTATTTTTCCAGGTATAGTTCCTATTTTCCCCGCTTTTCTATTGACGAGAAAAGATTCAGTTTGTATCTACGGCGACGACTGCCGCGAGGAAATGCTCTCAATGCCTACCGGCTCCTACACCCAGAACAATCTCGGCTACGCGCGGAACTTCATCTACCCCGACGACCGGGAAATCTTCAACAAATTCACCTCGCTGGAGTGGTACAGGAACAACCTCAGCTCTGCAGCCGGAACGGTTCCAGATAAAATAGCAGAAGCGGGGTCAGCAAAATGACCCCGCTTTTTTTCTGCGCCAGAGTCCCGGAGTTCTTGACAGAACAGCAGGTTTATTATATAATATCTGTATAGAACTAAATACAGACCGGAGAAATTGTATGTATATAAGCTTTGACTATTACCGCGTATTTTACTATGTGGCAAAATACGGCAGCATATCCCAGGCTGCGGAAGCGCTGATGAACAATCAGCCGAACATCTCCCGCACCATAAAGAACCTCGAGAGCGAGCTGAACTGCACGCTGTTCGTGAGGTCGCGCAAGGGAGTGGAGCTCACCCCGGAGGGCGAAAGGCTGTTCACGCACATCTCCGCCGCAGTGGAGCAGATACAGTACGGCGAGGAGGAACTGTCCCTCGAACGCACCCTCGCAAAGGGCGTCATTACGATAGGCGCGAGCGAGATCGCGCTTAGGTGCTTCCTGCTGCCCGTGCTCAAGGATTTCCGCCAGAAGTACCCCGGGATACTGATAAGGATATTCAACCACTCCACGCCGCAGGCGATATCTGCGCTGAAGCACGGTCTTGTCGATCTTAGCGTAGTGACCACACCTACCAGCGAAACCGACCTCATCGCCTCAAGGGAGATATGCGAGATACACGAGATACCCGTCTGCGGAACAGCTTTTTCAGGTCTTGCCGGCAGGCAGGTCACTCTGTCGGAGCTTACGAAATACCCGCTGATATCCCTGTTCAAGCAGACCAAGACCTATGAGATCTACTCGGAATGGTTCCGGCAGAACGACTGCGCTTTCTCTCCGGATATAGAGGCGGCGACTGCGGATATGGTGCTACCCATGGTCAACAACAACCTGGGAATAGGATTCGTCCCGGAACAGTTCCTCGACAACTACCCCAGCCAGGGGATAATCCGTCTGGACCTGAAAGAGAGCGTCCCGGTGAGGAAAATATGCCTGCTCAAACGGAAAAACCAGTCCATGAGCGCCGCCGGACGCGAGCTTGAACGCATGATACTTAAATAAACCAAAAGCCCGGCAGGAATGTTGCTTACATTCCTGCCGGGCTGATTTTATGGCTGCTGATTTATGCTCTTGACCTTCAGCCGCATAGTGGCTCTGGCAAGAGTCATCTGCGCCGCGTGGAACTCGCGTATGCTGCGCTTCTGGAGCATGGCCTCCTTAGCAACAGCAGCCGCCTCACGGGCGCGGTTCTCGTCTATCTCCTCGGGACGCTCTGCGGAATCCACCAGCACAAGCACCTCGCCGTCCTCGATTTTCACAAGTCCGGCGGATACTGCGGCTATCTGGTTCTCACCGCCAGGGATACGGTAGGTCATTATCCCAGGGACTACCGCGCTGATTATATCGCAGTGCCCTGCAAGTATGCCGTACTGACCGTCCGCCGTCGGAACTATGAGCGATTCGCATTCGCCCTCGTAGAACGTGTTCGACGCTGCGAGAATGTGCGTTTTGAATGTGTTCATGGCGCGCTCCTTACAGCTTTGCAGCCTTTTCGACTACATCGTCGATGGTCCCGACATTGTAGAATGCAGCCTCCGGATACTTATCCATATCGCCGGAGATTATCGCCTGGAATCCCTTTATAGTATCCGCAAGCGGAACGTAAATGCCCGGAATGCCGGTGAATTTCTCCGCAACGTGGGTCGGCTGCGCCAGGAAACGCTGTATCTTTCTCGCACGGGTGACTACCTGCTTATCCTCGTCGGAAAGCTCGTCCATACCCAGTATCGCGATGATATCCTGAAGCTCGTTGTACTTTTGGAGTATCTCCTGGACAGTTCTCGCGGTTTCGTAGTGGTCTGCGCCGACTATGTCAGCCTCGAGTATTCTCGACGTGGAAGCAAGCGGGTCTACTGCCGGGTAGATACCCTGCTCGGCTATCTTACGGCTAAGCACCGTCGTCGCGTCCAGGTGAGTGAACGTCGTCGCCGGAGCCGGGTCGGTAAGGTCGTCCGCCGGGACGTATACCGCCTGTACTGATGTAACAGAACCGCTCCTTGTGGAGGTTATACGCTCCTGGAGAGCGCCCATCTCCTCGGAAAGGGTCGGCTGGTAACCTACCGCGGAGGGCATTCTGCCCAGCAGCGTGGAAACCTCCGAACCTGCCTGCACGAAACGGAATATGTTATCTATGAACAGCAGCACGTCCTTATGCTGCACATCGCGGAAGTATTCCGCCATGGTAAGTCCGGAAAGCGCAACGCGCATACGCACACCCGGGGACTCGTTCATCTGACCGAATACCAGCGCGGTCTTGTCGGAAACGCCGCTCTCGCGCATTTCGTTCCAGAGGTCGTTACCCTCACGGCTGCGCTCGCCGACGCCGGTGAATACCGAATAGCCGCCGTGCTCCATCGCAACGTTGTGGATAAGCTCCTGGATAAGCACCGTCTTGCCGACGCCCGCGCCGCCGAACAGACCTATCTTACCGCCCTTGGGGTACGGCTCCAGCAGGTCTATTACCTTGATGCCGGTTTCCAGGACCTGCGCCACCGGCTGCTGCTCCTCAAAGCCCGGAGCCTTGCGGTGTATCTCCCAGCGCTCGCCCTCCGCGATCTCGCCCTCGCCGTCTATCGGCTCTCCGAGCACGTTGAACATGCGTCCCAGAGTGCGGTCGCCGACCGGCACGCTTATCGCCTTTCCGGTCGCGGTGACTTCCATTCCTCTTGCGAGGTTCTCACTTGCGCCCAGCAGTATGCAGCGGACCCTGTCCTTGCCTGTGTGCTGTGCGACTTCCATTACACGCTGCCTGCCCCTTACGTTGACGGTCAGCGCTTCTTTTATCTTAGGCAGCTCGCCCGGAGCGAATCTGCAATCTATAACTGGTCCGGATATCTGTGTTATCTTGCCTGTGTTCAATGTCCGCACGCCTCCTCACTTTTCTTTTTTGCCAGCTTGCGTTTCTGCGCCTTTGCGCCGGAGGATATCTCGGTTATCTCCTGCGTTATCGCAGCCTGTCTTGAGCGGTTGTACTGCACGGACAGCTCCCCGAGCAGCTTTTCAGCGTTCTGGTTCGCGGAATTCATCGCGGTCATTCTCGCGTTCTGCTCCGCGCAGAAGCTGTCTACCAGCGCACTGTAAATGTACCCCGAAACGTAGCTCGGAACCAGCGTTTCCAGCACCGCAGTTATCGACGGTGTGAACTCGAACGGCCTTGCTACCGACTTCTCGGTGGTGTTGTCCGCGAAAACCTTTCTGTGGAACGGCAGCAGACGCTCGGTCTTTGCCTCCTCGAACATTCCGTTGCGGATATCCGTGTAGACCACGAATATCTTGCAGACCTCGTCGCGCTCGAACAGGTCGAGCAGTATATCGGTTATCTCACGGGCGCGGTGCATGGTAGGATTCTGCGCCGTGTAGAGAAAGCTCCGCTCCACCGGAACGCCGTGGTGCGCGAAATACTGCCTTCCGTACTCGCCGACTACGAAAAGCTTCGTGGCGGGGTGCTCCTTCAGCAGCTTTTCAGCCTCGCGGATAACGTTCTGGTTGTACATTCCGGCAAGTCCCTTATCCGCAGTCACCACCAGGCAGGCATACGGACCGGTCAGCTTGTGCGCGCCGTCCTCGGGATAGAACCAGCGGCTCTCCGCGTCCTTCTTGGAGGTACGGAATATACGCTTTATCTCACCCTTTATCGCCTCGAAGTAGGGGCGTGTGTGGTCAAGCTCGGACTTCGCCTTGCGCATTTTCGTAGAGGCTATCAGGTACATCGCGTTGGTTATCTTCTGAGTATCCCGGACGCTTTTTATGCGGTCCTTTATCTCTTTCGTGTTAGCCATAGCGCACCGCCTTAACCGCTGTTACGCTCCAGAAAGCGCTTTGCAAATCCCAGCAGGGACTCTCTGTCCTCCTCGGAGGTTTCACCCGTGCGGTCTATCTTCTCGCAGAGATCGGGAAGCTCCGCCTCCGCAGCGTCAAGCAGACTGCGGCTGAACTGCGGTATCTTGTCCACCGGAACGTCCTGGAAGATATGTCCCATAGCGGCGGTCAGCAGGAGGACCTGCTCATGCTGCTTGTAGGGGTTGTACTGCTTCTGGCGGAGCAGCCTCATCAGACCCTGACCGTAGCGGAGCTGCTTCTTGGTAGCCTCGTCCAGGTCGCTGGAGAACTGCATGAACACTTCCATCTCGCGGTACTGCGCGAGGTCCAGACGGATAGCGCCGGTGGCTTTCTTCATTGCCTTGGTCTGCGCTGCGCCGCCCACACGGGATACCGACAGACCGACGTTTACCGCCGGACGCTGACCGGAATGGAACAGGTCGCTCTCAAGGAATATCTGACCATCAGTGATGGAGATTATGTTCGTAGGAATATACGCGGAAACGTCGCCCGCCTGTGTTTCGACAATCGGGAGGGCGGTCATGCTGCCGCCGCCCAGCGCGTCGGAAAGGTGCGCTGAACGCTCCAGCAGTCTTGAATGCAGGTAGAATACGTCGCCGGGGTACGCTTCACGTCCCGGGGAACGCTCCAGCAGCAGACTAAGCGTACGGTATGCCACTGCGTGCTTGGAAAGGTCGTCGTAGACTATCAGAACGTCCTTTCCGTGGTTCATGAAATATTCGCCCATCGCGCAGCCGGAATAGGGCGCGATGTACTGCAACGTAGCGGAATCGCTCGCCGTAGCGTTGACGATTATCGTGTAATCCATGGCGCCGTGCCTGCGGAGGTTCTCGGCAAGCTGTGCCACGGAGGAAGCCTTCTGACCTATAGCGACATAAATGCAGACGACGCCCTTGCCCTTCTGGTTTAGGATAGTGTCGAGCGCTATCGCGGTCTTGCCGGTCTGGCGGTCGCCGATTATCAGCTCACGCTGTCCCCTGCCTATCGGGAACATGGAGTCTATCGAAAGCAGTCCGGTTTCCATCGGGCGGTTGACCGGCTGGCGGTCGATGATGCCCGGTGCGGGATTCTCTATCGGATAATAATCCTCCTGCACTATCGGACCCTTGCCGTCCACCGGCTCGCCGAGGGCGTTGATGACGCGTCCCATGAACGCCTCGCCCACCGGGAGACCTGCGACCTTCTTGGTGCGGCGCACCATGCTGCCTTCGGTTATCTCGCTCTCGTCGCCGAAAATTACGCAGCCTATCTCGTCCTCCTTGAGGTCGAGTATCATGCCCTTGATACCGCATTCGAACAGCAGTATCTCGCCGTACTCTGCGTCCTCAAGTCCGCTTATCGTTGCGATACCGTCGCCGACGGTCAGCACCGTGCCGACTTCCTCGTCGCGGGGTACCGGCTCGAAATCCTCTATCACCTGGCGTATCATCGGCAGGACGTCCTGCTTGCCGCGGATAGCCTCGGAAATGCTCTCCTTGAGCTGCTTTGCACGTCCCTCGGCGCTCCAGTCGAAAATGCGGTCGAGGTTCCACTTGTAGGTGGAAGTGCCTATCTCGATACGGAAGCCGTCCCGCACGCTGTCGTCCTGCTTCGGGACTACGGCTACTGCGGCGCCATACTTCTTCTCGAGGAAATCCTGTATCTTTTTGAGCTGTTCGTCCGTGGGAGTTTCACGGCTGTAGACGAACGCTTCGACCTCGACTTTTCTGATCTCGTGTTCTGTCATCAGTCATTACTCCTTTCCGGAATCGCTGTCATCAGCGCTGTCAAAGCTGTCGTAAGCGCTCCCGGCGGGAACAAGCAGCTTGTCGACCGCAGCAGATACCATCTCCTCGATCTGGGCGTTTGCTTCCTGGAGCACCTTGGTCTTTTCAGCCAGCGCAGCGCGCTTCGCATCGTCGAGTATGCGCAGTCTTTCCTGCTCTGCCTCGGCGATATGAGCCTTTGCAGCGGAGTCTGCGTCAGCCATTGCCTTCTTCTTCAGCTCGGCAGCCTCGTCCTGCGCCTTTTCGATGAGCCCGGAGTACTTCTGCTGCTCTTCCTCGGCTGCCGCGAGCTTGTCAGTGGCAGCCTTGTCCATATCCTTGTAATATGCCTCACGCTTTGCCATGAAGTTCTTCACCGGCTTGTAAAGCAGCAGCCACAGACCTCCGGCGAGAATTATGAAGTTGAACAGATGCAGCAGTATCTGCTGCCAGTCTACATTCAGAGGGATACCCATAAAACTACCCCCTTACAGTACGAATATGATAAGTATTGCAACTACCAGTGCGTAAATGATCGCGGTTTCGATGAACACCAGACCCAGCATCATGTTGGTACGGATCTTATCCGCTGCCTCGGGCTGACGGGAAATGCCCTCGGAGGACTTCGCCGTTGTAAGGCCCATGCCTATGCCTGCGCCGCATGCCGCAATACCTACGCAGA
This sequence comes from uncultured Oscillospiraceae bacterium, assembly GCA_934456315.1. GTDB lineage: Bacteria > Bacillota > Clostridia > Oscillospirales > Ruminococcaceae > CAG-115. The sequence goes on from CAKSHG010000024.1 coordinate 13,129, forward strand.
TACCTGCTGCGATGGCCTTGCTGCCGGTGGAATCAGCTTCGTTGTTGGTCTGAACTTCCTCGGATACGCTTGCGCCGTCCTGGGGAGCAGGCTCGGGCTTGTCGGCTGCCGCAAATGCGACAAGGCTGCAAAGTGCGCATACCATCAGCGCAATGATACCGCATACTACTAATTTCTTGACTGATCTCTTCATGATCGTTTCCTCCATTTAATCTGTGTGATTATTCTTTGATTGTTGATTTTGCAATGAGCTTTTTAGCTGACTTGAGCGGTGGCTCGGATACCTCGCCGTAGAACATCGCAGTCAGCATCGTCAGGACATACGCCTGAATGAGCGCATGCAGCAGCGTGAACATTATTCCCACGAAAACCGGGAGAACAAAGCTAAGGCTGATGTTGTAATAAACGAGCTCCGTTACCAGCAGACCGCTAAGCAGCGCGCCGAAAAGTCGGAAGCTCATCGAAATGGGCAGCGAGAATTCCTTGAGCGTCCTTCCGACGCCCTTGATCTTCGCGCCCGCGATACCTCCGCTAAGTATAACAAGGTATGACAGGCAGCCGAGCATTATCGCCGCGTTGATGTCCGACAGCGGAGCCGGCAGGGATATCGTCCCCCCCACTGTTGTCGGAGCCTGAATGCCGAACAGCTCGAACAGCGTCCCGATGAAGATGTAAACGCCTGCGGCGAATACATAAGCCCCGAGGAACGAATTCCTTTGCGGACTGCTGGTCTTGGCGAGGTTATCGAAAAATCCGACGAGCTGCTCAAGCAGCATCTGGAACTTTCCCGGCACCATTTTGAATCTTGGTATGACGAATATCCGGATAACAGCCGCCGCAACAAGGATAACTCCGCAGACTATCAGTGATGAAATGTAGGCGGGGTTGACGTCCTTTATTCCGAACAGGCTCACCTTGTTCGTCCCGTGCAGCACAGCGTCGCGCATGACCACCTTGATGGATTCCGACTCGCCGCTGCTGCCCACAAGGAGCGCCGCAACAAGCGTTACTGCCATCAGTGCGACCCATACGACGATGAATACCGCACGATTTTTCTTGCTCATATTATTTCTCCTTTCTGTCTGTATCTATATATGAACCGCAAAAACGGTTATTGTCACTGTTCCTGCTTTTCCTGAATGAACATCAGGCAGAAGCTGACCGCAAGCAGCCCGCAGCACACCCAGATGATACCGTGGCCTATCTGCGTGGAAAGCACGCTGCCCAGCCCGGCTCCCGCTGCGAATACGCCTATCACGCCGAAGTATGTCAGCGACTTCTCAAGCGTTGCACGGTCGCGGCTGCGGAAATATGCGACCAGAGATTCCATACCGCTGCGCATGTTGCCTATGCACATCGTGCTCGCGTAAGGCTGACCGTGTATCTTGTGGAACGTCTGGACCTGTAACGCGCACACGAACGACACCAGCGCGTTCGCAAGCGGGTTCAGGCTCTCCGGGATAAATCCCACCGCGAACAGCAGCGCTATCTCCTCAAGGAGCACTATCTGCCGCCAGTGTATCTTCTCCTGCTTCCGGTAATGCACATGAACAAGTTCCGCCACCGCGATCCCCAGCAGGAACGACAGCACCGGAACGAGGTACTTTACAACGCTATCCCACTCCCCGCGGAACAACGCAGACGACATCAGCACGATGTTACCGGTCTGTGCGTTCGCGAACACTCCGCCGCGGCAGGAGTAGGTATACGCGTCCTGAAAACCTCCAGACATTATGACGAATACCGCCGACCTGAACTTGTCGGACATCTGTCCGTGGAATCCGTTCAGTTTCATGACCGCACCCCCTGACCATTTTTCACATTATTCTTGAAAATGGTTATAGTTCCACCCTACATATTATAACCCAACAGTCAGAGATTGTATAATCTTTTTTTTGAATAGCTTCAATATCAATATGATATGTTTAACCGTTAAGTACCTGACAATTAGTATATCATAACCAGCCGGGAACTCTTTTCTTGACACATCAGCCTGAAAATGCTATAATCTCTATAAAATATCCGGTCTGGATCGTAGGAGTGAGACGATTGAACATAAAATGCAGCAACCTTTCAGAACTGAAGTGCTTTTCAACAATAGAGCTTGTCGGTGGCAGCGGCGGACTTGACCACAACATAACCTGGGTCTACATCAACCAGGCGGAACACGTCAGCGAGTGGGTACACGGCGGCGAGCTGGTATTCATAACCGGCATGGGCGAACGCCTGTCCGACGACCAGCTGTGCAGCCTGCTGGAGGAATGCTCACACAACGGGACAGCCGGCGTCGTAGTGCTTTGCAGCCCCGACCACATCAGCAGCATTCCGCCGCGCATGATACGCCTCGCGAATGAGCTGAACATGCCGCTTTACCGCATGCCGTGGGAGCTGAAGCTGGTTGATGTCACCCGCGAGATAGCCGACACGATAATCACCAACCAGCTCAAGGAGCGCAGTTCCGCCGGGTTCTTTTCGGAGCTGCTGTTCTCCCGTAACATCTCGCAGGAAACGGTGCGTCAGATGGGCGTCCACTGCGGAGCAGACCTTAGCAAACCTGCGGCGATAATGATTCTCCGCCCGGATTTCCGCGGCGACTCCACCTATCAGCGTATCGACTACGATAACCTCATGACCCGCCTGGAAAAGGAGATGGAGGACTACCTGCGGATAACGAAGCACAGCGTAGTATCCTGCATCTACATGGACGAGATATTCTATTACATTTCCTGCACGGATAATTCGGCGGCGGCGGAGCTGTGCGATAAGATACGCGGCTTCGGCGCGGAATTCATGCGAAAGCACCTGGATTACCGCCTGCGCGGCGGCGTGGGCAGGGTCGGAACGAACCTGGCGGAGATACGCAGCAGCTATGCGGAGGCTCGTCGCGCTCTCTCGCACTCCGAGAAAAACAAGGACGATGTTAGCATCTATTTCTTCCCGGACCTTGGCATCATCAGCCTGCTGATAAACGCCGGGGACGAGGCGCTGCGGAACTACTGCCGGTCGGTTCTGGGAATTCTCGCCGACAGCGACCGCGACTACGGTACCAGCTATATCCGCACGCTGGAGGTATACCTTGCAAGCAATTGCAGCCTTGCAGCTGCAGCGGAAAAGCTGTTCATTCACCGCAACACCATGGTGTACCGGGTGAACAAGATACGGGAGCTGATGAAAATAGACTTCAGCGACATGAACGCAAAGGCAGAATGCATGAATGCGCTGCGCATCATGAAGCATTTTGACATCGAGCTTTGACAATTCAGCGTGGACCTTGAAAGCAGAGCGATCCCGGGCACATATGTGCCCGGGATCGTTTTATTCAGCCGATAATTCTATCAGGTGAGGTTCTTGATAGCTTCGTTGATCTCGTTGATACGAGCGTCGATAACTGCGAAGTTAGCCTCTCTAAGCTGTGTGTAGGACTGCTCGCCCTGAATGTAAACATACTTGGTGAGCTGCTCTACGTTGGAATCTGCGGTATCAGCAGATGCGATATCAGTACCCAGACCGTTCTTGAAGTCGAAGATAGGAGTGAGCTTGCTGGTGCCGTCAAG